>NZ_DANC01000045.1:0-50849 GCF_002499755.1 Methanoculleus sp. UBA291
AACGCGCCGTTGAGCCTGTGGACTTGCCTCAGTGGAGGGAGAATGAAGCAGGAAGCTGCGCCCGAGAGCGCGGGGTAGTTCACTTTAGTTCCATGCAGCGGTTGTGATATTCATGCTCTGAAAAGCCGGTTAGTCTTTGCCCCCCTCACAAAAGGTTCACATAACTGTCAAACAATTGCTGTTTTGTAAACCCGGAAGCGAGGTGAATGAGGTGACCGTCGGAGAGAGGGTGAAGATGGCCCGAGCGATAAATGGCTTTAGCCAGAGGGAACTCGCCGGCAGGTAACAGAACTTGTTCCTCGGAATCGCAAGTTATCGATGCAGGATCTCTTTGCATTTGTCCTCGCGAGACATCACCGTTGCCTGCTGGTTACCGGCGATGGAAGGCTGAGGACGCTGGCCGAGCAGCAGGCAACAGAGTGTCACGGCACTCTCTGGGTTATGGATAAGATGATTGAATATGGGATACTGAGCCCTGCATCCGCCGATACCGCTCTGGAAACGATTTTGGTGAAAAACACCCGCCCCCCGGCTGCCGAGTGTGAAGAACGGCAAAATGTGTGGAGGGAAATGCAGGGTATACAGTGATCGCCAACCCGAAATAAATGGTCACGCGACCTGTTGGTGCGCGCTTTTTTACCGTCTGGCGTAACAAGAAGAGGTCGGGTTAAAGCCTGGAGATTATGCTAGGCGACGGACTGCTATGCCGTCCTCGACCGCTCCCGGTAGGACGATTCCGTCGTGCAAGGCCGACCACCGTCGCGGGCCCTTACGGGTCCGGCAGACATCCTATCTACCAGAACGACAGAGTCACTCTGATGCGTGTAAAATTCTGTGGAACGGCCAGTATTGCAGATATGCGGTGTGCGGTGGATGCGGGCTGCGATGCCATGGGGTTCGTCATGGGCGTGACCCATCAGAGCAGCGACGTCGTAACTCCCGCTGAAACGGCAGAGATGGTAAGACAGCTCCCGCCGTTCATCGAACCTGTCGCGGTCACCCACCTGCAGGGAACGGAAGACCTCATCAGGCTGGTGAAAGATTCGCATTGCACGACGCTGCAGATCCAGGATACCGTCGACCCGCCCGAGATGGACGTCATCCGCGACGCTCTCCCGTATCTGAAGATCGTGAAAGCCGTTCATGTAATGGACGAGTCGGCTATCAAGACCGGAAAACGCTATGAACGCTACGCCGACGCGCTCATCCTCGACACCAGAACGCGCGAGAAGATCGGAGGAACGGGGGTCCCTCACGACTGGAATATCAGTGCAAAAATTGTGGCGACCACCGCAATTCCCGTGATACTCGCCGGAGGACTCACGCCGGAGAACGTCACGGAAGCCATCCGGAAAGTCCGCCCGTACGGCGTCGACGTGCATACCGGCGTCAAGAAAGACGGTGTTCGAAACCCCGAAAAAACGCTTGCATTTGCCCGGGAAGCAAGAAATGCCCTGAAGAATGAGTGAACTGCCCCCATGATTTCCGGACAGGCCCCACGAACGGTAAAAAAGAGGGTATTCACCGGGCCGGCACTGTCGCCATGCTCTTCTCCACCCGGCGGGCCATCTCCTGCTTGACCCGCCGGATGTTCTCCGCCCGGTCGCGTTCGGCAAGGTCCGGGCCCGCTTTACCGACGACCTCCTCACTCGGGACGCCCTTTGCATTCATGACCCGCAGGTAGCCGAAACTCGCCCAGTTGTCCGGGAGGTCGCGCACCCGCATAAACTCCGTGTTGTAGGGTGCAAGATCGAGCTGGGTGTCGATGACGCTGTTAACGTAGTCTTTGTTCGACTCAAAAACGACCGGAGGCTCGATGATGTCGGTCTGCATGATATCCCGAATATCGCGGCCCTCGTGCTGTTTGAGGAGCCTTGCGCACTCGGAGAAATGCGTGATCTCCATCTTCGTAAACATCTCCCAGATCCCCTTGATCCTCGGGTCGCTCTCGGTCTGTGCGCAGGAGTGGTAAAGGTAGGCCTCGTTGAGTTCCAGCAGCGCCATCTTCTCAAGCATCGTCTCGGCGGGGTCGCCGAGCAGTTCGTACTGGGTCACGTGCTGCTCTTCAACCTCCGCGATCTCCGCGTAGAGTTGCCGCGCGATGTCGTCGGGGTACATGGACCCGTGCGACCGGTAGAAGAGCATCGTCTGCTGCTCCGCCGAGACAATCGTGTGATAGTTCAACTTCGTCTTGATCGCGGCCGTATCCCTGTCGTAGTGCTTCCGCATCGAGTCGTCGGGGTGGCGGTGCTCGATGCTCGTCGGCCGGGCCGGTTTGACCTCGGTTTTGCCCTGGACAATCATCTCGGGGTCGCCGCCCTCGATATAGTCGTAGAGGCAACCGTAGCGGTAGAGGTGATCGAAATCTTCGAGCAGCGCAAAATCCAGCGTCTGCTTCACGTAGGGGTCCGGCTCGTTCTTCGCCAGGTTCGCGGTGAGGTCGACCGCCACCTGCTCGTAGCCGAGGGTGGTCTCGATGACCGACTGGTCCGCCGGGTTGAGCCAGTTGACCGTTTCCTGCTGCTGGGAGTCGATCCGCCGCAGCAAGGACATTATGCGCTTCACCTCAGGGTCCGGATGCAGCCGCTCGATCGCGTGCGACATAAGGACGGCATTGTTCTCGATGCCGTTCATGAGAATGATCCGGGTCCGGGTGTAGGCGTCGACCGCCTTCTTGTCGTATGGGGCCGGAACCATATCTTTCCAGTTCATGGGCTGCTCTTCCATCGGCATACCTTCTATGGCAAATGGTTTGAATTGGGCCATCTCATCTCCCTCCATAACCCCCGTAAATCCGTCGGCACTGGCGTTTCCGGCAGGACGACGGCACCGACGGCACCGACGGCATGCGCCCGGTCGCCCCCCGCGCCCGAGAAATTCCGGGGTCCCCACCATATCGGTCACGTCACAAAAACCTGCCGGGCGGTAGGGAGACGCACGGAATGGGGGCCCGGGGGGTTCATCGGAGACTCCGCCGGGATATTCGGCGGATAATCCGGCCGGGCATTGCTCCGGGTCGCCGGGAGGTCGCAAGGTCTACATTACAGAACGGGCGGTTAAAGGGCGGGCGGGCGATCCTGAGTGCGGCGTCTCCCGGGTGCGAAGGGTTAAGTATGCATGATCAAGGGAGAACCCAAGGATGGCAACCAGCCATCCGATCTCCACCAGACTTGATGAGGCAAGGACCATGTCACGGAGAGAAGACAATCCGTTCGGCTCCAAACGGCGGGACATCGACAGTCCACCGGTTTCCCGGTGGAGCGGCCGCGATTTTCGCGGTCTGTCAGCGGACTTCCGGGTCGATATCCTCGACCACGACGACGAGGTGATCGTGGTTGCGGAACTGCCCGGAGCGGAGGAGAACGCGATCAGGGTCAACCTGCTCAACCCGCAGACTCTGCGGATAACAGCAAGACGCGCCGGACCGTCCGAAGAGGAATCGGGAGGCGGCTACTCTATCCTGGAACGCGGGAACGGCATCCTGAGCCGGCTGATACGCCTGCCGGCAAGCGTAACCGAAGAGGGTGCCGGGACCGGGTTTAAGAACGGCGTTCTGGAGGTGCGCTTACGAAAGATGAGAGGGCAGTCCGAACCCGGAGGAAAGGAGATTCCCATCGAGTGAGGTGACCCGGCCGCCCCTTGCCGGAGTGAACGAAGGAGCGCCGCCGAACGTTTCTCCTCACATGAATCGCACCGACCCACCCATCCTCAAGATGGATCGGCCGAGGACCGGGAAGAGCCATCAGTACCGGCGGGGGAGCAGGTAGCCATCCGGGTCGTCACCACCTGCGGGTGGTAGCAGATGACGCTGTCGCGGGCGGTGATCCTGCCGTTCTTCACCTGGTCGATGACGGCGAGGTGGTCCTGCACGCCCCGGGGGAGGAGGTAATACTCCCGCACAAACTCTCTCCCCCGTGCTCCCATCTCCCCGGCCAACTCCTGGTGCCGGAGAAGGTAAAGGATCCGGTCGGCGGTCTCCTGGACCGTCGAGACCAGGTAACCGTTCCAGCCGTCGCGGATCTGGAGCGGTATCCCGCCGACGTTCCCGGCGACGACGGGTTTCCCCTTCCAGAGCGCCTCGGTCACCGTCAGCCCGAACCCCTCTTTTATGGACTTCTGGATGATCACGTCCGATGCCCGCTGGAGTGCGTTGATCTCGCGATGACTGTCCGGCGGGAGGTCGAGGATATGAATGTCGGGATCGTCCTCGGCCGTCTCGCGGACCTCACGCAGAACGAGGTAGCACTCCGGGTCGTCGCACGCCCGCCCGCCGACGAGGACAAGCTGGCAGGGAGTCTTTCGGCGAATTCGCTTGAACGCCTGTATGACGCCGACCGGGTCCTTGAAGACATCGTAGCGGGAGACCTGGGTGACAATCGGCTTTGCCGGGTCAATGCCGTACTTCGCGAGGGTGGCGTCGATCTCAGCCTCGGGGAGGTCGCGGTTCTTCTCGGAGAGAGGGTCGATGAACGGCGGGATGATAAAACTCGGCACGTTCCAGAGGGGGAGGTACTGGAAACTTGAAAATATACTTGCATGGTATTTTTCGACCAGTCGCCTCATGATATTGCCGATGCTGCCTGCGGTCGCGGTGGGCACCGTCTCCAGATGGACGTGGCACCGCCAGAGCAGTCTCTTCCGCTCGAGTTCCCGGGCCGTCAGGAATTCAACGAGACCGAGCGGCTGGGGGTCGTGGACCGTCACAACATCGCTGTCGTCCTCGATCAGCGCTTCGTTCTGCCGCTGGGCCTCCCAGTAGGTCTCAATCATCGACGGGGCGAACCCGTCCCGGCCCTGGAGGAAGTTATGGAGCGTCTTCGTGACATCGAAGAACGCCGGTTCGGCCTCCATGACGCTCCATACGGTCTCAAGACCAAGCGCGTTCAGGAAAGGAACATACGACATCAGGATCTCCGCGACGCCCCCGCCGTAACGGGTCGAGTTGATCTCCTGCAGCCTGACACCGGAAAGACGGTCGACAAGATCCTCAATCGCCGAAAATTGTTCTGCGCCCACGATCCGCTGATATTCCTTGAGGGAAGGACAGCCGGGGAGATCTGTAACGATCATGAGAATGTCACTGCCGGTCAATACGCCCCCGGCCAATAAAATGCCTTTCGGTGTAGGGCAGACGACCGGGGAGGAGAACCGGCGAGGTGCCCCCGAAAAAAACTACCCGCTCCGGATCTGCGGGGTATGGCGACGCTCGTCGTCAGTGTGAGAGGAGGCGTCGCGGGGGAGGACCCGCTCCAGTGCTGATTTCAACTCGGCAAGTGAGATGGGCTTCTCCAGGACGCCGACGATATCATCCGCGTATCGGGAATATTCCTCGGGCCAGACATGCTTTGCGGTAAAGAGCAGGACCGGGATGTCCCTGAACCCCTCATTCCGCTTCAGTTCCTCCAGGAATTGCCATCCATCGATGGGGGACATCATCACATCGAGGATAATGAGCGCGGGTTTCTCTTTCTTGAGCATCCGCAAGGCATCCCACCCGTTGTGAACCAGGAGCGGTTCACGATTGATCCTCCGGAGCAGCAGTTCCATGACCTCCAGCGTCGGCAGGTCATCGTCGACAACCATAATCTTATTTCCCACGATTCATACCTCCTTTGGTATTCTGATGGTGAAGGTGCTCCCCTCGCCCACCACACTCGTCACCGTTATTTCTCCTCCATGCAACCGGACATACTTACGTGCAATCATGAGCCCCAAGCCAATTTTACCGCTTTTGCGGTGCAGTTTTCCGGCATTACCGGTAGAAAACGGCCCAAAGATTGATTCGATAACATCCGCAGGGATACCGATGCCATTATCACACACCATGATATAATGGTTGTTATTTGATTCTGCATAACGGATCCATACGTTCTTTGGTGGTTCATTATACTTAACCGCATTTGATACCAGACACTCCAGCGCCAGAGATAGTTTATCACGATCTCCCCAGATGCTGGCGCTATCCGGGATTTCGTTGGAGATTTGAGCGTCTGGATCATACCCGCCCCGGGAAACGATGGTATCGGCGAGCCGACGGAGGGGTACTTCCTGAGCGAAGAACTCGATGTGATCCATCGTAAGCAGACTCAACTCGACCACCTTCTCGACCACCGCCTGCTCCTGCCTCGAGCACACAAGACAGTTCGCGAGGTACTTCTCCACCTCCTTCGTGAGACCGTAGTGTCCGGGATCTTCGACTATCATCTGAAGATAGCCGATGAGCGGCTGCAATGGCGTGCGCAGTTCGTGGGAGAGCGTGGTGGCGAGCCCTTTCCACTGGTCGACCTCCCAGGTCATCTGCCTGCAGGCAAGCCTTTGCCGCCGCATCTCGGTGGCGTCGTGCGCCGATCCTACGACACCGATGGGGACGCCCTCCACCCCCGTATACGGAGCGATTGTAACGGAGAAGGTATGGCGAACCCCCGCCAGTTCGAGGTCGAGATTGTAGCGGGCATTCTTCTGTTCATCAACCGCTTTACGGACCCGCTCCATGTGCTGACGGGCAAGGTCCTCAGGCAGGAGGGCATCCGCACCGCGTCCGATGAGATCATCGGGAGAGATCCCGTAATCGGGAGCACGCAGCCAGGAGAAGTGGAGGATACGGCCTGCGGCATCCTGCACGAAGAAGATATCGTTTGACTGCCGGATGAGTTCCGTCAGGGTCCTGTTCGACCGGACGGGGTCGGTATACTCCCCCTGGAGCCTGCCGATATCCACAACCGTGCACTCGAAGAGGTTCTCGGGAACAAGAGACCGACAGGAGAGGAGGACCGGGCGGAGACTGCCGTTTCGCGCACGAAAAGTCGTCTCCGCATTCCCGATGCCGCCATCCCGTTTCATCTCCTCGATAAACTGAATTTTCGCATCTTCATCCGCCCAGAGTCTCTCGACCGGGAGGCCAATGAGTTCCGATGGGGTGTAGCCGAGAAGGTCCGCACATCGGCTGTTGACGCAGAGCAGCCGGAGGGTCTCCGGGTCGCAGAGAAACTTTGCACTGCCGGTATCTTTGGCGATCCGTCTGCACCGGGAAACGGTGAGATAATAACTTCGCGAAAAGAGTGTTGTGACACCGAAAACCCAGATGAAGAAGATTGTGTGCAGTCCGGTCGTTAACAGGTCTACGGTAAAACCGAGGATCGAAAGGCATATCCGAATAACTAAAAACCCAAAAATTAGAAAGGCAGTCACGGGAAATCCCTGTCGGGGGAACCAGAGAGCGACAAGGGCTATCGGGATACAATAGGTCAGGGGGCAGAGGAGGTAAGCGTGGGTGTGTTCCGGCGTGACCGCCGTCAGCATGAGTGATACCGTCGAAAATGACAGGATCACAATCATTTTGACGATATCCGTCCCGGTAAAGAGGTCTTCCTGAAAGCGGCTCAAGAGATACCGGTTTAAAGACATATGGGACACACAAGTTATTCATGAATCTATATATAAAACATTCGAAATCATACGAAAACAAATAGATAATATTTCATAAAACGACGTAAAATTCTTCGATGGATGGGGGCGAGTGCCAAATATTTCCCGAGGGCCGGAAGAGGGAGGTGTTGAGACCGCGAGAAACCTCATAGCGTTATTTTAGGGAAAACATATGGTGATCGTCGTGTAACTCTAAATCATGCGTCCTTTTGTCTTCATCAACGTCGCCATGAGCGCTGATGGGAAAATTTCAACACGAGAGCGGCGACAGGTGAGAATCTCGGGAAAGGAAGATTTCTCACGGGTCGACCGGATCAAGGCGGAGAGCGATGCGATTATGGTCGGCATCGGCACCGTGCTTGCCGATAATCCCTCGCTCACCGTCAAGTCACCGGAACTCCGGGCCGAACGGAGATCGGCAGGAAAGGATGAGCACCCCGTCCGTGTCGTGGTGGATAGCCTGGGCAAGACTCCCCCCTCTGCCGACATCCTCCATAAAGGGACCGGAAAGCGTATCGTCGCCGTCTCGCGCAAGGCGCCCCTCGAAAAGGTAGAAGCACTCAGAAAACACGCCGCCGTCATCGTCGCCGGGGATGCGACCGTCGATCTCGCAGTCCTGCTTGACGATCTGTACCGGCAGGGTGTCCGGCGCCTGATGGTCGAGGGGGGCGGAACCCTGATCTGGGGGCTCTTTGCGCAGGGGCTCGTCGACGAACTCCAGACATTCGTCGGCAATATCGTCATCGGCGGGAAGGATGCCCCCACGCCGGCAGACGGCACTGGTTTTCTCCGGGAAGAGGATTTCACGCGGTTACGCATCATCGAGGCAACGCGGTTCGACGACGGCCTCCTGATACGATGGGGTGTGGGGAAGCGATAGATCGGAAGGTCTCGCCCGGATGACCGCTCTCCGAACCGTCCCAAAAAGAGTTATGGAGGTCACGGGACTTCTACAATCTCGTCTTTAACCTTATAGGAGCCGCCCGTGATGAGAGAGACGGTAATCTCCACCCGATTCTCCCCTTTTGCATTGTTAATGATAAGGTCGTCGCCGATACGCGGCTGCAGGGTATCGGTAACGACCTCCCCGGTCGACCGGGTCACGCGCACATCGATGCTCTTTACAAAGTCCTGGCCTTTGCCTCCCCGGAACGCAATGGAGAGGTCGTGCGTAACCCGGGAGGGATAGCCTGGCTCAATCTGGAAAATAACATCTCTTTCCGGCGGCATTGTCTGCGTTGGACCGGGCGTCAATGAGACCGGCGTCGTGGGTGCAGGCGTTGCCGTGACCGTCGGGGTCTCCGTAGGGGACGGCCCGCCGTCGTCGCCGGGATTCGTGCAGGCGGCGCTGAGCGAAAACGCAAGCAGAAGCACAATTAGAGCGGGTAGCAACCTGAAGTTCATAATCCACCATACTCATCAAGATATTTCACCCTTTCGCCATGCTCGCGGCATATCCCGGAACACCGGATATAAATATCAGATGTCGGCGGATCGCATCCAATTGCGGAAAGACCGGGATAGGCGGGCCCGGTAAAAAGTAAGATTTAAATGTGCAGGAAAGAACCTTCTATCTACATACGGGTGCAATGATGAATCTACGAAGACCGAATGCTGACGACGCGACCGGAACAAGTAATCGTTCCCGGGACGTCGTGCCTATGTCCGGCATCTGCAGCCGGTGCGTCGACGGGTGCAAGGGGGCATGCGAGATCTGGCTCTCCTCCTTCCGGGGCAGAGAAGTGCTCTATCCCGGCCCGTACGGTGGGATCACTGCCGGCGCGGACAAAAATTACCCGGTCGATTACTCGCACCTGAACATCCAGGGCTATGCACGGGGTGCAAAGGGTCTGCCGGAAGGCGTCGAGGCCGGGCCGGATACCGCGGTGTTTCCCACCGTCGACACCGGCACCGAGTATGGATGGGATGTCAAGGTCCCGATGCAGGTCCCCGTCTTCACCGGAGCGCTTGGGTCGACCGAGAGTGCCCGGGCAAACTGGGAACACTTCGCCATCGGAGCAGCCATATCGGGCATCACGCTCGTCTGCGGAGAGAACGTCTGTGGTGTCGACCCCGGATTGGTGCTTGACCACAACGGCAAGGTCGGCAAGTCGCCCGAGATGGATCGCCGGATCGAGACCTACCGGAGGTTCCACGACAGGTACGGCGAACTCCTGGTGCAGTTGAACGTGGAGGACACGCGCCTTGGGACCGCAGAATACGTCTCGTCAAAGCACAACCTGGAGACGATCGAGCTGAAATGGGGTCAGGGTGCAAAGTGCATCGGCGGCGAGATCAAAGTCGATAACCTGGGTCGGGCGAACCAGCTCAAGGATCGCGGCTACATCGTCCTCCCGGACCCGGGAGACCGCGAGGTGCGGGCAGCCTTCCGCGGCGGCGCAATAAAAGAGTTTGAGCGGCACTCCCGCCTGGGCTTCGTCACCCGGGAGGGCTTCCTCGAAGAAGTCGACCGGCTCCGCGACGTCGGGTTCAAACGCGTCACCCTCAAGACCGGCGCCTACTCGGCCGTCGAACTCGCGATGGCGCTTCGATACGGAGCCGAGGCGAAGATCGACCTTCTCACCATCGATGGTGCGCCCGGCGGCACGGGAATGAGCCCCTGGCCGATGATGAACGAATGGGGCATCCCGACCTTCTACATCGAGTCCCTCGCCTACCAGTTCGCCGAGCGGCTGAAGGCACGAGGCATCCGGGTCCCGGACATCGCCATCGCCGGCGGGTTTGCGGACGAAGCAAACGTCTTCAAGGGGCTCGCCATGGGAAGCCCCTATGTCAGGGCAGTCTGTATGGGCCGTGCCCTCATGATCCCCGGCATGGTCGGGAAGAATATCGGCAAGTGGCTCGAAGCCGGCGAACTCCCGAAGACCGTCTCGAAATACGGCCGCACGAAAGAAGAGATCTTCGTCTGCTATGAGCAGCTTAAAGAGAAGTATCCCGGCCGGATCGACGAGATCCCGCTTGGAGCAGTCGGGATCTACACCTACACCCAGAAGTTCAGGACCGGACTCCAGCAGATCATGGCCGGCACCCGGAACTTCAACCTCAAGACGGTCACCCGGAACGACCTGATGGCCCTGACCGAGGAGGCGGAAGCAGTCTCCGGTATCCCGTACGTGATGCGCGCCTACCGCGACGCTGCCGAAGCGGTCCTCGACTCGTAGCCCCGAACTATACGGGGGCGGGGAGAGACTCCCCACCTCCTCTCACAGCCGCACGTGAGGGGATGCGTGAGGCAGTCGCGGGTGGGAAAAACAATCCGGAAAGGAATAAACATCCGGAACTGAAATTTTTCTTTTCTTCGTCATTTACGATACTTTTAAGGCGAAGGGTGCCTCCGGTGTGTCCGATATGCCATGTACAGAGAGACCGGCCCTGCCATTCTCACCATCGGGGAGCGGGGTTCATCGGGTCGCACCCTGAAACGGAGTTGCTGCAGCACGGCTACCCGGTCCTAACCTGACGCCGCAGGTGCACGGTCGAAGAGGCAACGACCCGACCATCTCGACCCGGCCGCCCGGGGTTGAGGCCGCAACCACAAAGGGGCAGAAGCGTCCCGCACCCTTCGAGGTACCAACGCCGCCGCGCCTCCCGGTCTGAAAGCCGTCCGGAACTCGCCCTCCGGGGCCACCGGCACAACCTATTTACCCGCAGACAGGCTACGGCACGTTTTGATCACCATGGGCGAATACTCCGTACTGATCGGCGGAAAGGCCGGAGAAGGCATCAACACGGCGGGACTCTCCATTGCCGCCCTTTTCTCCCGCCTTGGCTACCGCACCTACATGTATTTCGATTACCCCTCGCTCATCCGGGGCGGGCACAACTATGCGATCATCCGGGCCTCGGAGAAGCCAACCGGCGCCACCCGCACCCCGGTCGACGTCCTCCTCGCCTTCGACCAGAACGGCATCGAAATCCACCGCGAACGCATTCACGACGGCACGACCGTCATCTACGACGCTTCTCAGGTGGTGAAGGGAGAAGGCTACGGCCTCCCGCTCGACCGGGTCCTCAAAGAAGAAAAAGCACCCCCGATCACCGGGAATTCCGCGATGCTCGGGGCGCTCGCGCGGGCGGCGGGCATCGGACGGGAGGTCCTCGACGACGTCATTCGCGGAAGCGTCCCCGCCAAGCACCTGGAGGCAAACCTCCGTGTCGCAGGCCGGGGCTACGACGCCGTGGACCACGTCTTCACCGTCGAACCGCTCGATGCTCCGGCACTCCCGATCCTGACCGGAAATGAGGTGACGGGGCTCGGGCTCGTCCACGGCGGGCTTGAGTCCTACGTCGCCTACCCGATGACCCCGACGTCAAACCTCCTCCATTTCCTCGCCGGGCATGCCGAAGACCTCGCGATCAAGGTTCTCCATCCGGAGAACGAGATCGGCGTCATCCTGATGGCCCTCGGGCTTGCCTACGCCGGTGAGAAGACGGCGGTCGGCACTGCGGGCGGCGGGTTCTGCCTGATGACCGAAGGGCTCTCCCTCGCCGGTATGGCCGAGGTCCCCGTAACGATCGTGGTGGGGCAGCGGCCGGGCCCGAGCACCGGGATGCCGACCTACACCGCTCAGGGCGACCTCCACTTCGTCCTGAACGCAGGCCAGGGGGAGTTTCCCCGGCTCGTCGTCGCCCCCGGCGACCTCGGGGAGGCCTACGCCTGGTCGGCGACCGCCCTCTCGCTCTCCTGGAAATACCAGGTTCCCGCGATCATCCTGACCGACAAGACGCTCGCGGAAGGGGCCTACTCCTTCGACATCGGGGCTGTCCCCCCGCTCCCGGACCGGGAACCGAAACTCTGGGACGGTGCAGGAGAGTATCGGCGGTATGTGCGGACAGAAGACGGGGTATCGCCGCTCGCCTTCCCGGGGAGGAAAGGCGCCGCCGTCAAGGTGAACAGTTACGCCCACGACGAGGCCGGAATCACCACGGAGGCGTCAAAGGATGTCCGTGCGCTGCAGGAGAAGATGCTCCGAAAAGGCGAGAGCCTCTCGGCGGAACTCGCAGCCTATCCTGCGGTGCAGGTCTACGGCCCTCACGACGCCGAAAAGACGGTCGTCTGCTGGGGATCGGAGAAGTGGGCATGTATCGAGGCCGCCGAGCGATTCGGAGCGCGGGTCGTCCAGCCGCTCGTTCTCGCACCTTTCCCTGTCCGGCAATGGGAAGAGGCGATGACCGGGACAGGTCGAGTCGCCTGTGTTGAGGACAACGCCACCGGACAGTTCGCCCGCCTTCTCCGGCAGCAGGGTTTCGACCCCGGCCAACCGGTCCTGAAGTACGACGGGCGGCCGTTTGAGGTCGATGAACTGGAGGCGCGACTCGGGGAGGTCTTCGTGTGAGCCCGGAGCGGCCTGCCGGAAAGGCGGCCGGAGGGCTGATCACCCCGGCGGAGAACACCTGGTGCCCCGGGTGCGGCAACTTCGCGATCCAGCACATGATGAAGTCGGCCATCGCCGAACTTTCGGAGGAGGAGGGGATACCGCTTGAGAACTTCGTCCTCCTCGGCGGCATCGGGTGCCACGGGAAACTGGTCGACTACCTGAACGTCAACAGTTTCTACGGCATCCACGGGCGATCGATCCCGGCGGCCACCGGGATGCGTCTCGCAAACCCGGAACTCAAGGTCATATGCCACGTCGGGGACGGCGACATCTACGCCGAAGGGCTCGACCACCTCATCTTCGCGGCCAAACGGAACAGCGACATCACGGTCATCGTCCAT
Organism: Methanoculleus sp. UBA291; assembly: GCF_002499755.1. Lineage (NCBI taxonomy): Archaea > Methanobacteriati > Methanobacteriota > Methanomicrobia > Methanomicrobiales > Methanomicrobiaceae > Methanoculleus > Methanoculleus sp. UBA291. The sequence continues at coordinate 13,166 of NZ_DANC01000045.1, forward strand.
GACAACCGGGTATACGGGCTGACGACGGGGCAGTACACTCCGACGTCGCCCACTGGCTTTAAGGGCCGTTCAACACCCGGCGGAATAACGGAGCACCCCATAAACCCTCTCGAGGTGATGCTTGCCGCCGGGGCGACCCACATTGCACGGGGCTACACGAAGAAGGTCCGGCACCTCAAGGACCTCTTTAAAGAAGCGATCCTGCACCGGGGGTTCTCGTTCGTCGACGTCCTCCAGATCTGCGCTACCTACTTCAACCTGACCGACTACTACAACGCTCACGCTTACGAACTGCAGGAGGGCGATGTCGAGACCGGTCGGCCCGGGAGTGCCCTTGAAAAGATCCGGGAGTGGGACTATAATCAGGATGCGCCGATACCGCTCGGGACGTTCTATTCGGTTGAAAAGCCCATCTACGAGGAGGAGTTTCAGGCGCTCACCGCCGGGAAGCCGGACCGGCGGGCGCTCGTCCGAAAGATGATCGAGGAGTGGCGGTAACTCCCGTGCGGTGCAGGGTCCCCACCTGGAAATTTTCTTCCACAAGCGCCTCAATCATCAGGAAAGGGTCGTGGTTTCGGTCGTTCGTGAAAACACAGGCTGTTCCCGGCTTTCCTCGTTCCGCCGGGGCCGACCCCATGTCGGCACGGCATCCGGGGGAGACCTTCATAACCCTCCGGCACCTAGGGGGGCCCGGGGCGGGCAAGGGTGCCCGGACCCAGAGAGGAGTGGGCAGAGGTATGAAACGACTGGAAGGAAAGAACGTCCTCATTACCGGCGGTTCAACAGGCATCGGCCGGGCGACGGCGATCCGGTTCGCGGACGAAGGCGCAAACGTCGCCATCAACTACCATTCAAGTGCGAGGGAAGCAGAGATCACGCTTGCGGAGGCCCAAAAGACCTGCAGCATCATCCGTGAAAAGGGGTGCGGGGAGATGCTGGTCCAGGGAGATGTCGCCAGCGAAGAGGATGTCAAACGCATCTTTGCGGAGGTCCTCGGGGCGTGGGGAAGGCTCGATATCCTGGTCAACAACGCTGGCATTCAGGTCAAGAGCCCGACCCACGAGACGACCATGGGCGCCTACGACCGGGTCCTCGCGGTGAACCTCCGGGGCGCGTTCCTCTGCGCCCGGGAGGCGGTGCGGCACTTCCTCGACCGCGGGGGCGGGGGCGTGATCCTCAACAACACGTCTATTCACGAGACCGTCCCGAAACCGTACTACGCCTCCTATGCGGTGAGCAAAGCCGGGATACGGGCCCTCGGGAGGATACTCGCGCTCGAGTACGCCGGGCAGGGCATCCGGGTCAACACGGTCGCTCCGGGCGCGGTCGTCACCCCGATAAACCGGGAGTGGGCGGACGACCCGGCGAAGAGGGCCCTGGTGGAAGCGCACATCCCGATGGGCCGCGCCGGAGACCCCGAGGAGATCGCCGGGGTCTTCGCTTTCCTCGCATCGGACGAGGCCGCCTACATCACGGGACAGACAATCTACGTAGACGGCGGGCTGACCCTCTACGCTGATTTCAGGACGCCGTGGTCGTCGGGGAGTTGAGAGATCTGAGGCGGTCTCTGCGGATCACCGTTCAGAAGACTCCGGCGAGGTGCCGGTAATTATTCAAACAGATTAATATAATTCAATTTTTATACAATAAACCCGGGGAAATAGTTCCCGGCACGGGGTCTGTCGGAGATATTCCGACACAGTTTAAGGAGAGCGGTTCCGTGAGCATCGAAAGCAGAGACCCGGGTAGAGCATGGTCTTTGAGGTAAAAGAGAGTCTGACGGGCGAAGAAGTCCGCCACGGCTTAAAACTCGTTATAAGAGACGGCCTTGCCACCCAGGCGATGGTGACGCTGACCGGCGGCATCTTCCTTGTAGCCTTTGCCCTGCTGCTCGGCGCATCGAACACCGTCGTCGGTCTGCTCGCCGCCATCCCGCCGCTCGCAGAACTCCTGCAGATCCCGGCCATCTACGTCGTCGAACGTATCCGCAACCGGAGGCTGGTGGTCGTGGCGGCGTCGCTCGCCGCCCGCATCTGCTGGGTCCCCATCATCCTGATACCGTTCTTCCTCTCGCCGCAGCAGGGGGTGTTCGTGCTCATCGCCGCAATCGCCCTCTATGCGTCGTTCTCGGCGATCTCCCACTGCGGCTGGAACTCCTGGATGCGGGACCTGATACCGCAGGACCGGCTCGGGGCCTTCTTCTCCCATCGACTGACCCTCTCCACGGTAATCGCACTCGTCGTCAGCCTTGTCGCCGGTTTTTTCATCGACTCGTGGGAGGCCGTCTTCCCGGATCTCGCAGCCTACGGCTACTCCGCCCTCTTCCTCTTCGGTCTCATCGCCGGCCTCATCGGGATCGTGTTCCTCGCCCGCACGCCCGAACCCCGGATGGTCGTCGAAGGCGGGGAGGCCGGCCTCTTCGCCACTATCAAAAAACCGTTTGCGGACCTCAACTTCAGAAACCTGGTCATCTTCCTCGGCTCCTGGAACTTTGCCGTCAACCTCGCGTCGCCGTTCTTCACGGTATATATGCTGCAGAGCATCGGCCTCGACATCTCGATCGTCGTCGCCCTCAGCGTCCTCAGCCAGGTCATGAACATCATCTTCTACCGGTCGTGGGGCCGGGTCTCCGACCGGTTCTCCAACAAATCGGTCCTTTCCGTGAGCGGCCCGCTCTTCATGCTCGCGATCTTCGCGTGGATGTTCGTCACCCTCCCCGGCGTCTACGTCCTGACCTACCCGCTGCTCATCCTCATTCACATCCTCATGGGGATCTCGCTTGCGGGGGTCTCGCTTGCCTCAGGGAACATCGGCCTGAAACTGGCTCCACAGGGCCAGGCGACCAGTTATCTTGCAGCAAGCACCTTCGCAAACTCGGTCGCCGCCGGCGTCGCCCCGGTCCTCGGCGGGCTCTTCGTGGATTTTTTTGCCGAGCGGGAGCTCATCTGGACCCTGATCTGGAAAGACCCGGTGCAGGAGATCGTCTTTGTCACCCTCGACCTGCAGCAATGGGAGTTTTTCTTCCTGTTCGCCTTCATCCTCGGGCTCTATTCGCTCCACCGCCTGACGGCGGTGCAGGAGGAGGGAGAGGCGAAGGAGCAGGAAGTCGTCGACGAGCTCATCGCGGGGGTCCGGCGGGATATGCAGAACTTCTCCCCGGCCGGGGGCCTCCGGGATATGGTGAAATTCCCCTTCTCGGCCATACGGGACCGGCGGACGAAGAAAAAACGTTGACGGGTCCGGACGGCGTCGTCCCGCTCCCGGGTCCCGCCTCGAAGGCAACGCACACCATTATATCTGGCCGGCTCCTCTCAACAGGGATCGTTAGAGATGGGACGGAGAGACAGCAAGGGTCGGGAAGCCGGGGCGCCGTCCGGTTTTCCAAAGAATAGGACGGAGTCGCTCACCGACGGGATATTTGCCTTCGCCATGACCCTCCTGGTCCTCAGCCTCGATGTCCCGGCAGGCGCCCACGACCCTTCCAACGCTGCCGTCGTGGCGATGCTTGCCGGCCTGGTTCCTAACTTCTACCACTACCTCCTCGCGTTCTTCATCCTCGCGTCCTTCTGGGTAGCCCATCACGCCCAGTTAGACCGGCTCCGGTATATCGATCGCCCCTTTCTCTGGATCAATATCGCGACGCTCATGTTCGTCACGCTGGTCCCGTTCACCGTCTCCCTCATCGGCGACTACCCCGACGCGACCTTCGCAGCAATCGTCTTCGAGGTTAATCTTCTTGTTCTCGGCCTGCTCTTTGCCGCCCAGTGGCGGTATGCCACAGGAAGCAGCCGGCTTGTCCACCCCGGCACCGACGTACGGCGCGGAAACCTGCGGGCGATGGTGGTTCCGGTCATCTCCGCCATCGCGATACTGCTCGCAATCGCCGGCATGACCTGGAGCACCGCAATCTACGTGCTCATACCTCTCGTGACGCGTCTTCTGCCCCGGGACAGGTGATGGACGGCTGCTGCTGACTGATGCAGTGGACCGCACCGAAACCCGCGACCATCGCCGTGCAGTCGATGCCGACGACCTCCCGATCGGGGAAGACCCGTCGGATTCGCGCCAGGGCGACCTCGTCGTTCGGGTGTTCGAAGGCCGGCACCAGCACGACGGTATTACCTATGTAGAAGTTCGCATAACTCGCCGGCAGCCGGTCCTCGCCGCCGACGCTCACCGGCATCGGGAGCGGGACGACGGTCAGGGGAGTGCCGTCCTGATCGGTCGAGGCCTGGAGGATCGCGTAGTTCTCCTGCAGGGCGGCGTAGTTCTCGTCGTCCGGGTTCTCTTCGACGGCACAGAGAACCGTTGTCGGGTTCACGAACCGGGCGAGATCGTCGATGTGGCCGTCGGTGTCGTCGCCGGCAATCCCTCGCTTCAGCCAGATAACGTGACCGGCCCCGAGATAGGCCTCCAGGTATGCCTCGATATCTCCCCGGGAGAGGTGCGGGTTCCGGTTTGCGTTTAAGAGGCACGCCTCCGTCGTGATCACTGTGCCGCACCCGTTCACCTCGACCGAGCCGCCCTCAAGAACGATCCCGGGCGTGAAGAGAGGGAGACGAAGGGTGTGGTTCATGAAGAGCGGGACCCGGGTATCTCCCAGAAGTTCCGGGTATTTCTTTCCCCAGGCGTTGAACGTCCAGTTCACCATCGCGAGGCTCCCGGTCTGCCGGTTGACCACAAACGTCGGCCCGTAGTCCCGGAACCAGACGTCGGCGTAATCGGTGCCGTGAAATCTGACACCTTCCGAACCGACGCCTTCCTCATTCAGCATCGCTTCGACCCGAAAGCGCATCGCTTCGCCGGTGATGAGCAGGTTGACGGTCTCGGACTCACGGAGCGCCGCGATGATCCTGACGTAAGCATGCTCCACTGCAGCAAGGTCGGGGAACGTCTCCCGGTCATGGGGCCAGGCGAGCCAGACGGCATCGTGCGGTTCCCACTCTGCAGGCATACGGTAGCCGAGAGCCCGTGGGGTCCTGCCCGGCGGGAGCCTCCGGGTGAGCGCCCCGTAGGTCTCCGGCCGCCGGTTCCGGAAGAACCCCCAGCCTTCCCGGACGATCTCGTTCTCCGAGAAATCGACCTCCACGACGAGGACTTCCTCGTCAATCCCGCCTGCCCGGGCAAGAATGTTTCCGAAAGCGTCGGCAACGAACGAACTCCCGAAAAACCGAAGACTCCCCTCGTCGCCCACCCGGTTGACGGCGGCGACGTGGACGCTGTTTGCGATCGCGTGGCCCCGCTGGACCGTCTCCCACGCCTCGCGCCAGTCGCCTTCCGGCGGTTTCTCCCCGACGATTCGGCCGATGGCGGTCGGGTAGAAGATGATATCGGCACCCTGCAGCGCGACGATTCTCGCAGGCTCCGGGAACCACTGGTCGTAGCAGATGAGCACGGCAATCCGCCCGTACCGGGTGTTGTAGACCCGATAGCGGTCCCCCGGCCGGAAGTAGGTCTTCTCGTAGAAGAGGGGGTCATAGGGGATGTGCACCTTCCGGTAGGGAGGAAGGGCCCGTCCGTCGGCGTCGATGACCGCCGCTTCGTTGTAGTATTCTCCGGACGGAGTCCGCTCATAAAGCGGCACGACGATCACCACGCCGTGTTCGCGGGCAAGCGCTGAGAATGCCCGGGTTGAAGGGCCGGGGACGGTCTCGGCGTAAGCGGAGGCGTCCATCCCCTCATACTGCGGGAAGTAGGGGGTCCGGTAGAGCTCCGGCAGGCAGAGGACCCGGGCCCCCCTCGCGATGGCCGCTCTCGCCATATCGAGTGTGTGGGCAAGGTTGCGGTCGGGGTCATCGCTCACCGCCGTCTGGATGAGGCCGATCGTTTGCGTGCTCATGGTATCATCTCTCCGTATCGATAGGACACTCCAGCGTTTTATCTCTTCGGGGCTCTCGGGGCAGAGCGTGAAGACCCCGGTCGAGAGAACCGGGGATGACACGGCACAACCCAGAGGGTTGTGCCTGTCAGGAAGATGCAGAGCATCTTCCGTGAAGCGGCGTCCCTTCTTCACTTTCACCCCGCCCGGCTCTTCTTTTATATCAAAGAACGAGAGATTACTCATGTGTCAACCGTTCCACCCAGAACGCGGGACACCTCCTCAAGGTTCATCGGATTTTTAACCTACAAGGCAGCCCTTGCAGGTAAGAAAGTAATAACAATCGATGAACAGGCCACGACGAAGACCTGCTGTGTCTGCGGAGCGGTTCACGATATGCCGCTTTGGAAACGAGTTATGGACTGTGAATGCGGGAACCGCATCGATAGAGACCAAAACAGTGCGGTCAACATCATGGTGCGGTTCCTATCACAACATGCCCTGTGGACGGGCTATCGGCAGTTCGCCGGGAATCTGCGACAAACAGGTCCGGAGCTTCCAGAAGTTCCAGTACACTCGCAGGAAGCCCCACCCTTATGGATGGGGTAGTTCACACCAACCGCAGAATCGGCACGGGAGATAACCTCCGGCCGGAGATCGTGCTTGCGCACTCTTTGCGCGAAGTTGCGAAGCCTTGCCGGGGCCATAGCGTTATCCGGTCTCGCGGCCAATAGATACCCGGAGAAATGGGGTTCGCGACAACTCTCCTCATCGCAGTTGGCCTCGGGGCGGACGCATTCGCCGTCTCGATCAGCGGAGGGGCCACCGTGCGGGAAGACCGGGGTCGGTGGGCCCTCATCATCGGAGCGCTCTTCGGCGGGTTCCAGGCCGGAATGCCGGTGCTCGGGTGGCTCGGCGGCATAAGTCTTGCTTCGCTCATCGGGGCCTACGACCACTGGATTGCTTTCATTCTGCTTGCTCTGATCGGCGGGAAGATGATCCGCGAGGCGGTCCGTGGAGACGGCGAGAACGTGCAGTTTGCCGCCGGGAGCGTGATCACGCTCCTCCTGCTCGCCGTTGCGACAAGCATCGACGCCCTCGTCGTCGGCGTCACCTTTGCCCTGCTGGACACCTCGATCCTCATGCCCGCAGTCACAATCGGCCTCGTCACCTTCGCCCTCTCCGCCGCCGGGGTGCTGATAGGGAGTTCGCTTGGCCGGGTGTTCGGGAGGAAGGTGGAGGTCTTCGGGGGGGTCATCCTGATCGCCATCGGCCTCGAGATCCTGATCGACCACCTCTTCTTCTAAGCGGTCTCCTCGTCCAGGACCCGCCGCATATCGAAGACCAGGTCTTTGCTCTCGGAATCGAGCGCAACGAGCCTGAGGTCCTGGGCCGACCCGACCCCCACCCCGAGTTTCGCCGCCCGGGCGATCGGGTCCATCTCAAAGATCCGGCCCCGCATCACCTCCGGCGTCGAACCGTAGCGCCGGAGCAGGGCAATCCCTGCAGCATCGAGGGCGACCCGGTCGGTGCTCGCGAGCATGATGTTCGGGGCCACAAGACCGCCCCTCTCGGGCCCCCCGGTCGAGAACCCCTCCGTTGCATCCAGCAGGGCAAGGTCGCAGGGGAAGAAACGGTTAATCTCGGCGATCATCCTGCGCTGGTGCGGTGACGAATGCAGTTCCGCCATGTAGTTGTAGCCGTTTCCGGGGTTCTTCTTCGCAACGGCCCCTACCGGATTCTTCAGGGAGAGGGAGACCTGCCCGCCGAACCGGTGGGTCTTCAGGCAGCAGGTCTGGACCACCGCATCGGCCTCCCGGAAGATCCGGGCGATCAAGAATCCCCGCTCCCAATGGAGACCGTCGGGCGGGACGGCCTCCCATCCCGCGAGGGGGAGGTCGTCGAGCGCCACCACCTCCGCTCCCGCCCGTGCCGCGACGTCGAGAGCGCCCCGGTTTTGCAGTACCTTCCGTGTCTCTCCCATCCCGCTCCGCTCCCCGAGCCGCACTACCCGGGCACCGGCATCACGGACCTGTCCGAGGATCGCTTCCAGCGTATCCGGGTGAGTGGTCGCGGGAAAAGGATCGTCGCTGTTGAAGTTCGCTTTGACCGCAACGGTCTTCCCGTCGAGGGGAGAAAGACCGATCTCGCGCCAGAGCGACCCGACGGCGTGATCGCGATCAGACGCATCGATAACGTAGACCAGGGATGCTGCAGGGGAAGCCATGCGAGCGAAGTGCCTCGTCACCCCATATAAACATACGCCGGCCGGTCCGCATGCGCCCCGTCTCGGCGGGAGCAACCGCTTCCGGACGCTTGCAACGGCACGGGACGGGCGGGTGCCGGGGGTTCCGCCGTCCCGGGAAGACGGACCGCAAACACCCCCGGGTGAAGAGATCCGGGCGCCTCATTCGACACGTATAAGAGCACACCAAACGCAATACGTAGTAAACCTCAAGGCAATCGTAAAGACCGCGCGTACGCGCGTGGAATGCTCCCGGAAGGCAAAACGGCCCTGCCCTCTGCTTCCCGGGAGAAGAGAAGGTATGAGGCCAGTACAACCATGACTTCCAGAATGCATACCCCCCACACCACCTGTCCCAGCTGCCACGAAGAGGTCTTCCTGGACGAACTGGTGGGTGGGCGCTGTCCCCTCTGCGGGTATTCCCTCGATGAAGACGACGGGACCTGCAGTGAGTATGAGGAGACCCTCGAGCGCTCCGATCTTGGGTGGATGATCTTCCAATACTTTGTTTTCAAGCAGTTCTGCAGCGAGGGAGCAGCCCCGCTCCAGGTCATGCAGGTCCTCTCCCGATACGAGGACCTCGCCCAGTGCAACACCGCCGACGCGGAGAAGATGCAGTTCACTCTGGAAGTTTCGATGAGCCGCTGGGAGCGGCTGCTCCCGAAGAGATGCGCAAAATGCGGGAGAATATTCTTCCAAGGCGGAAAAGCGGTGATCTCGGGAGACCTCTCATCCCCCGAGCACAAAAGAACGTATATCTGCCCGTCCTGCTGATCAGTAGGTCCGGGCGACCAGAGTGGACGTGCCGTTCCCGCCGCAGGCGATGCACGGGCCGGCCGAGACGGTAATCAGGTCCGACCGAATGTCGGACCCGAGGATGCTTGCATCCGTCGCCGCCTCAATCTTTTCTGCGCACTCCTTCGACCCGCACCAGTGAACGACCGCAACCCCCCGCTTCACCGCTTCGGCGGTCTCTTCAAGGGTATCCGTCACGGCGATCCGGTCGGCCATCGCCTGCCGCGCCGTCTGCGAGAGTTCTTCTCCGAACTCGGCGAGGACGGAGATGACGCCTTCGACGACACCGCGCCGGTCAAGCGTGATCTTCCGACCGAGCCGCGTGACGGCGACGACCGTGTTAGCATCGATATCGCGCGGTCCGATCTCAACTCGCAGGGGGACGCCGCGCATCTCCCAGTGGTAATACTTCGCGCCCGGACGCATATCCCGGTCGTCCAGTTTCACGGTAAATCCAGCGTTCCGGAGATCTTTCTCGACCGTTGCAGCCGCCGAGAGCACCTCCTCGCGCCGCTTTCCGACGATGATCGGCACGATGACGATTGCTATCGGCGCAACTTCCGGCGGCAGGACGAGCCCCCTGTCGTCGCCGTGAACGCTGATAGTCGCCGCAATCGATCGTTCGGAGATGCCGTAGCAGGTCTGGTAGGCATACCGCCGCTCCCCGTTCGCGTCCTCGAAGGTAATATCGTAGGTGCGGGAGAAGTGGTCGCCGAGCATATGCGCCGTTCCGATCTGGAGCATCTTCCCGTCGGGCATGACCGTGTCGACCGCCATGGTGTAGTCGGCGCCCGGGAACTTGTCCCAGTCCGGGCGGCGGGATATGATCACCGGGACCCGGAGACGGTCGTAGAACTCCCGATAGAGGCCGAGCGCAGTCTCGACCTGCACCGCCGCCTCCTCCCGCGTCGCATGCACGGTATGCGCCTCTTTAAACGAGGTGATCTCCCGGAGACGGATGAGCGGGCGGGTATGCTTCGTCTCGTAGCGGAAGGTATTGACGATCTGGTAGAGTTTCAGAGGCAGATCGGTGTGGGACCGGATCCAGAGGGAGTACATCGGGTAGATGGCGGTCTCGCTCGTGGGCCGGAGGGCGAGCGGTACGTCAAGTTCGTTCCTGCCGCCGTGGGTGACCCAGTAGACCTCGTCTTCGAAGCCCTTGATGTGCGCGGCCTCCTTCATGAACTCGGTCTCGGGGATCAGGAGGGGGAACAGCGTCTCGGCATGGTCGCGGTCCATCAGGCCCCGGAGTATCCCGTAGACACGTTTCCTGATGGCGAACCCGTGGGGATACCAGACGTAGAGCCCCTTAACCGGGTAGCGAACGTCCATGATCTCGGCCCGCCAGAGGACCTCATTGTACCACTGGGAAAAGTCTTCTTTCCGGGGAAGTGCGCCTGTATCTTCTTCCATCCGTCTCCTACCTCAAAAAGTATGGTTGCTCTAAACGATCATACTTAGGATTGCCGGCGTAATAAATGCCTCCACGACCGCCGCAGCCGCGAGGAGCGGGACGACGATCCGGAGGAAGAGGCGGGCCAGCGGCGCTGCCCGGGCGGCGGCATCGCCGTTGCCCTGCCACTCGGCGGTGAGTTCCAGCCCGAGGAGGAGGCCGAGGCCCCCCGCAATGAGGAAGGCGGGGATCTCGAAGATGCCGTGCGGTATGAGCGCCGCGGCAATGTAGGGGAGACCCTGCTGCTGCCGCACGAGTTCCATCACCGCACCGATCAGAAACCCGTTGGCCGAGAGGATCAACACCGTGATTATGCCGAGCGAAGCCCCTCCGAGAAAGAGGAGGAGACAGGCCGTCAGGTTGTTCAAGAACAATTTTACCGCAAGAACCGCCGGTGAATCGGAGCGGAGATCGCCGGCGACCTGCTCGGCAAAGAGGGTCGTGACCTCCTCTCCGACGCCAGGGTCGCGGGTCACGACAACGACGCCGAAGGCGACCGCGACGGCAAAAACGACGGCTGCAAATCCTGCAGCCCAGGCAAGCCAGTGTTCAGACATAGAGCACCATCCGCACCGTATCCCGGATACCCGGCGCCATGCCGACAACGATCATGGCAAGCAGGATGAGGTACCAGAGGTCGGAGTTGCCCTCCCGTCGGTAGATCTCAAGGACGTATACGGCGGGGATGAGCACCACGATCTTGAGGAGGAACATCGAGAACGCGGTGCCGGTCAACTCGATCAGATTCGAACCCACGACATGCTGTTCAACGTAGTGAATGGGGTGAAGGTCGATGCCATAACTTGTGGCGCTCGCATCCAGCATGTGGCCGAAAATGAGGAGTTTATAGAGGATATTTGATGCGTAATCCCATTTCAGACCGTAGACCAGGAACGCCCAGAGGGCAAGCGACGACGCGAGTGCGAGGATAAGGATGGTGACAAGGACGTCGAGCGCAATCGTTGCCTCGGTGAGGCCGAACCATACGAGCACCGCGGCGGTGATAAGAGAGGCGACGATGCCCGCTCCCCCGTAGACCCGGCTGTAGCGGGAGACGAGCCCCGCATTCTCCGCGAGTTTACCGAGAAACAGGGCGACTCCCGCAATCGCAAAGATCAGGAAGAAGATCAGGGGCGTGATCAGGAGGAAATGGAAGTCGGACGTGATCATCCCTGTATCCTCGACTACCCGCAGGAGCCCGCCGAGGACGACGAAGGGCAGGGTCGAGAGTATGAGTTCGTCATCGATGGCGATCTTATACCGCCGGAGCCCCCGGTAGACGAGGTAAACCGCTGCGATGAGAATCAGGGCGTAGGTCAGCGTATCGACGAGCGTATACGGTTGGCCGTAACGGATGGGATCTATGTAATATTTGTAGAGGAACTCCCTAATCATTACTGATCTAAATGAGCGCAGACCGCATAAACCTACTCAGAACCAAAGTCTTCGACAAATCAAAATGGATGCAGCTCCCTCGCGACGTCGTCGTCGGTCACGACGCCATCGAGCAGATCCCGGCTGTCTGCGAAGACCTTGCTCTCGGCGATTCTGTGCTCATCGTATCGGGGAAGCAGACACGGGATGTTGCCGGGAAGAGGGTCGAAGCACTCCTCGCCGGGTCCTATGACGTTACAACGTTTACCATCGACGGCGGCGAGCCCGTCGAGACGATCCGGAAGGCCGAAGCGGCGTCGGCAGAAGCCGGGTTCGTCATCGGCGTCGGGGGAGGCCGGGTCATCGATACCGCAAAGATCGCCGCTTACAATGTCGACCGTCACTTCATCAGCGTCCCGACCGCCGCATCGCACGACGGGATCGCCTCATCGAGGGCCTCGGTCCCGACCGCCGACGGGAACGTCTCGCTCGCCGCCGAGCCGCCCATCGCCGTCGTTGCCGATACCGCCGTCATTGCGTCGGCGCCCCACCGGCTGCTCGCGTCCGGGTGCGCGGATATCATAGCGAACTGCACCGCAACCCTCGACTGGGAACTTGCCCACCGCCTTACGGGAGAACCGGTCTCGGAGTATGCGCTGACGCTCGCCCGGATGACCGCCGAGATCCTCTTTCAAAACGCCGACCTTATCAAACCACATTCCGAGGAGAGCGCCTGGATCGTGACGAAAGCGCTGGTCTCTTCGGGGGTTGCGATGAGCATCGCGGGGTCTTCACGGCCCGGCAGCGGTGGCGAGCACAAGTTCTCCCACGCGCTGGACCGGCTCGCGCCCGGAAAGGGCCTTCACGGGGAGCAATGCGGTATCGGGGCGATCATCACGATGTACCTCCACGGCGGGGACTGGGAGGCGATCCGCGACTCGCTGCGGAAGATCGGCGCACCGACCACCCCCGCCGAGATCGGGGTCGACGATGAGACGGCCGTAGAGGCGCTGCTCGCCGCCCGGAAGATCCGGCCGGAACGGTTCACGATACTGGATATGGGACTGACGCCGGAGTCGGCGCGGAACCTTGTGAAGATGCTCTACCGGGAGTGAGGCGGAAATGGCAAAGGAGAAGACGAAGGTGACGCTGATCGGCGCCGCGCTTGCGAGAGAGGGGCTTGAGTTCGTCTATGAAGGCAACACCTGCGCGGAGTGCGAGGGCTGCAAGGTCCAGAAGGTCTGCCACAACCTGCAGCCGGGGAAGAAGTACCAGGTCGTGGGGGTCCGCTCAAACACCCGGCACGACTGCCCGGTCCATCATGAGGCGGCGGTCGCGGTCGATGTGGCGGAGGCCCCCATCGTCACGCTTATCGGCTCCGACATGGCGATTATGAACTCAAAGGTGAGTTACGAGTTCTCCTGTCCGAGGGGCGGCTGCCGGAGTTACCGGCTCTGCCGTCCCGACGGCATCATCGAGGGGGAGAAGTACGTCGTCGGGGAGGTTCTCGGCAACGCTCCTGACGTCTGCGAGCGGGGCCGGTCCCTGAAACTGGTGGAACTGCGACCAATCTGACGTTACCGTATCGAACCGTCGTTACGGGAAAGTCTTTTTTAGAGTACTATGCCCGGCTAACCCGGGCAAGCCGGCGGGCGAGGGCCAGGAGTTCTTCCCGGTCCTGGAGTGCCGAGAGCCACGGCGCAGGTATCGCCTCGTATCCATAGCGCGCTCCGGCAAGACCGCCGACGATCGCACCGACGGTATCGGCATCGCCGCCGAGGTTGACCGCCGCGACCACCGCTTCGCGGAAGGATGACGCCTCCATGAAGACCCTGACGGCACAGTGGGTGCAGAGGACGGCGTCAAGCGAGGGGTCGGGCGGGTGCTCCCGGTAATCTTCGAGCAGTGCCCGGAGTTCGGTATCGCGGCAGGCGGAGAGGGCCTGCCCGAAGGCCGCACCCACCCCTTCGCCCCGACAGATCCCGCTGACCATCCGGTTGACGAACGCCGAGGCTTCACCGGCGACGGGGTCGTGGTGAGTGACCCCCGACGCGGCGAGGCTCACCTCGCGCACCTCCTTTGGCGGGTAGAAGATGCCGACCGGTATTCCGCGCATGACGCTCCCGTTGCTACGGCTCCCGCCTCTGGTCTCGTGCACCAGCCTTGCGGCGGCCCCGGGGCTGACGCCCTCTTCGATCAGGTCGAGGACCGCCCGGGACGTCGGTCCGAAAAACTTCGGATGGGCTCGATATATCTGAACAAGCCTTTTCGCGAAGTCTTCCGGATCGAACCCACCGCGCCGGACAAGCGTCTGTGCAAGAGCCGACGCCTGCAGGGTATCGTCGGTGTACTGTCCGGGAAGGGTGTTGTGAATCCCGCCTCCCTGCATTTCCGTTACGACAAATGGGCCCGGCGGAAGGCCTTCCAGGGGCGCGCCCAGTGCATCGCCTATTGCAAGCCCGATAAACGCCCCGACCGCCTGCATCTCATTCATTATAAAAAGATCACCAACAAATTATATCTACCCGAGGGCAGTAGTTATTCTTCGAGGAAAGGTGATATTGTGCAAAAAGAAGAGCTTCTCCACTTACACATGCTGTTAGTCCACATCAAGAAATATTATGAAACCACAACCGGGGAGACCATATCGACCGACCAGTACAATGCTCTCCACATCTCACCAGTCCATATCCATAAGAATAAGGTCACCCATAAAAAGGCTATTCTGACGCTTGGTAACGAGATTGTCCAGCACATCAGGGCCAATCACAATCCCTACATAGAATACCACGCCGATTTTCAGTCGTCAGAACGGGTTGCAACCGAACATTAAGCGATGAGCGATACCGAACCCCTCCGGGAGATGATCTCCCGCATCCTTTCTACCGCATCCGGCCCCGCCGACGTTCAGCGGATCAAACTTGAGGTCTGCCGGGAATCCGGCGCCGATATGCCCAAAAACTCGGCTATTCTCGCCGCCGCTACGCCGGAAGAGCACGAGCGGCTCCGGCCGCTTCTCCTCGTCAAACCCACGCGGACGCTCTCGGGGGTGGCGCCCGTTGCGGTGATGACCTCGCCGCACCCCTGCCCCCACGGGAAGTGCCTCCCCTGTCCCGGCGGACCGGAGCATCCCTTCAAGTCTCCCCAGAGTTATACGGGCGAAGAACCCGCGGCGCTCCGGGCGCGGGAACACGCGTTCGACCCCTACGACCAGGTGCAGGCCCGCCTCGAACAGTTCGAGGCGCTCGGGCACCACGTCGACAAAGCGGAGTTGATCGTTATGGGCGGGACGATGACCGCCCGACCGGTCGAGTACCAGGAGTGGTTTGTCGGCGCTGCCGTGCAGGCGATGAACGACTACCCCCGGCACGGGACTCCCCCGGCAAAGCCCGACCTTGATGCGGTTTTTGCTGCAAATGAGCGGGCGGAAGTCCGGTGCGTCGCCGCCACCTTCGAGACACGGCCCGACTGGTGCCGGGAAGAGCATATCGACCGGATGCTCGCGATGGGCGTGACCAAGGTAGAACTCGGCGTCCAGCACCTGGACGACCGTATCCTCGACTACAACCGGCGGGGTCACACGGTCGCAGACTCGGTCGCGGCAAACTGCCTCCTGCGCGACGCCGGGCTGAAGGTTGGGTTTCACGTTATGCCGAACCTCCCCGGGGCAAGCATGGCGGACGACCGGAGGATGTTTGAGGAACTCTTCGCCGACCCGCGGTTCCGGCCGGACTTCCTGAAGATCTACCCGACCCTGGTGACGCCGGCTTCGGAGATCGAGCGCCTCTGGAAAGAGGGCGGATACCGCCCGTATACCGAGGAGGAACTGGTCGATCTCGTTGCCTATGCAAAGTCCCTTCTCCCGGAGTACGTCCGCCTCCAGCGGGTCCAGCGGGACATACCGGCGAAACTGATCGTCGCGGGCTCCAGGCACAGCAACTTCCGGCAGCTTGCGGAGGCGCGGCTCCATGCGCAGGGCCTTCACTGCCGGTGCATCCGGTGCCGCGAGGTCGGCAGGACGGCGGCACCTGAGGCGGCGGCGATCTCGACCACGGTCTACCCGGCCTGCGGCGGCGAGGAGCGTTTCATCCAGGCGGGCTCGGAGGACGCCCTTATCGGGTTCGCCCGGCTCCGGTTCCCGCACCGGCCCTTCCGCGAGGAACTCGACGACGCTGCGCTCCTGCGCGAGCTCCACGTCTACGGGAGCGTGGTCCCCCTCAGCGCCCCGGCAGCGCCCGACGAGTGGCAGCACCGCAGTTTCGGCCTCCGGCTTCTCTCCGCGGCCGAGGAGGAGGCCCGCGATCACGGTTACGGACGGCTCGCGGTGATGAGCGGTGTCGGGGTGCGTCCTTACTACAGGAAACAGGGATATGAACAAGTTGGCCCATACATGATCAAGACGTTCCTATGAGGCCCGCGACGCTCGAGTTTGTGAAACAGAGGTTTGCCGAGTATTATCAGAGGCAGAGCCTCATCGTTCCGTCCTCCCTTGAGCAGCGGGAATGGGGTTTCGTCTTTTTCGACGCGTCGGCCGAGGTCCGGATGCGGCGGCATATGGCGTTTATGGACCCGCAGGAACTCAACGCCTACGTGAGAAACCTGATTCCCGCCCATGTCTACTACTCGACGGCCTACTACCAGACGCCGTCGGCGCCGACGATGAACGACAAGCACTGGGCCGGCGCCGACCTTATCTTCGACCTCGACGCGGACCAGATCGTCCGCGGCCCCTACCCGGCGATGCTTGCGCGGGTCAAGGAAGAGACCGAGAAGCTGGTCGGGATGCTGATAGACGAGCTCGGCTTTTCCCGGAACCAGATCCGGGTTGCCTTCTCCGGAGGGCGCGGCTACCATATCCACGTCACGGATATCGCCGTCCGGGGATGGGGGAGTCCGGAACGGCGTGAGGTCGTCGATTACATCTGCGGCATCGGGCTTGACCCGGCCGTGATGCTTGCCCCGGGAGGGGCCCGGACCGGGTGGCGTCGGCGTTATGCCGATGCCCTCCGGTCTCACCTCTCCTGGCTTGCGGGGCTTGAACCCCACGAGGCGAAGGACTACCTCGCGGGGCTTCCCGGCGTCAGCAAACGGGCGGCCGTGGAGTTTCTCGCGGACCTTGAGGTCCTCTCCGGGAAGGACCCCGCCGACCTCCGGCAGAACCGTGTCGTCCAGGCAATCTGGGCTGCACCCGACTTCGAGAACCGGGTCCGGGACAGAGGGGCACGTGCGGACGAACCGGTCACGACCGATATCAAGCGGCTGATCCGGACGCCGGGATCGCTGCACGGCGGCAGCGGTATGCGGGTGGTGCCGCTCGACATCCGGGACCTCGCGGATTTCGACCCGCTCGTAGACGCGGTGGCCTTCGGCGACCGGGAGGTGCGGGTGGAGATGAAGGCAAACTTCACCACGTCCCTGCTCGGGAACACCTACACGTTGAAAACCGGAACCGTCAGCGTCCCCGAGGCGCTTGCGGTCTTCCTCTGCTGCCGGAACATGGCGGAGATAACCGGGGGTGCGTGAGGCATGGTCGTCGACACCCTTGAGAAACTGCGCCAGATGCTGCTTGACATGCACCATTCGGGAAGGCTCTCGGAGATCGAGCCCGGTCTCTATGAAGACGCCTGGGCATACATCGAGAAACGCAAGAGGGATTTCCGGGACCTGAAAAACCCTCTGGAGAGTCGGGCGGGGGGCCTGATCATCGAGGAGATCGGCAGCGTCACCGAGACCGTGCAGGAGATCTTCTCGGTCCGGACACGCCAGATCCTCGATCTTGCGTATCAGCAGATTGAGGGGCAGTACTTCGATAAAGAAGAGGCACGGAAGATGCTTCCGGCAGAACGGGTGATGTACGGGCAGATCATCGATTCCATCGAGGCCTGCCGGAGCGCGCTCGTCCACGGGGGGGAGTCTGCCTTCGACGGCAGCGGTGCGGTCTCCGCTCCCCGAATCGATGAGACCGGCGATGCCTCAGCGACATCTGCTCCGGCGGCACCGGCAGCCGCCGCTCCCCGCCCCGTCCCGTTCCCCCATGCGCTTGTGCATATCCGCTCCGACATGGAGCCGTTCATGGGGGTGGACGGCAGGACCTACGTACTGAAACAGGGGGATATCGTCACCCTGCCGGAAAACAATGCGGACGTGCTCTGTGAGCACGACATAGCCTTAAATATTAGGCTTAACAAGTAATATAGGTACTCGAGTCTATTGAATAGAGGTTACTATCATGAAAATGCCGTCCAAATTCAAGACGTACTGCCCATTTTGCAGGACTCATCAGATTCACGAAGTCGTGAAGGTGAAGAAGGGCAAAGTGCGTCACTTCAACTGGATTGACCGCCAGAAGGGGCGCAGGAGCACGGTTGGCAACATGGGCAAGTTCAACAAAGTGCCCGGCGGCGACAAGCCGACGAAGAGGATCAACGTGCGGTACCGGTGCACGGTCTGTGGAAAGGCGCACCTCCGACCGGGATTCCGGATTGGTAAATTCGAGCTTACGGAGTGAGGTAGTTATGGTCCGGCTGAACAGGGAAAACAGGAGCACATTCCTCCGGGTGAAGTGCCCCGACTGCGAGAACGAACAGGTTGTCTTCGAGAGAGCGAGCACCGTCGTGGAGTGCAACGTCTGCGGACGTGTCCTTGCAGAACCCCACGGTGGGAAAGCAGATATAAAGGCTGAGATACTGGCAGTACTTGAGTGATTATTCCATGCATGAGAGAGAGTGGCCCGACGAAGGAGAACTCGTCGTCTGCACGGTCGCGGACGTTAAAGACTTTGCAGCGTTCGTGACCCTGGATGAGTATGACGGGCATAGAGGGCTCATACCGATATCCGAGATTGCACGGGGCTGGATAAAGTACATCCGGGACTACGTACGAGAAGGACAGAAAGTCGTCTGCAAAGTCCTGAATGTGGACCCCGACCGCGGCCACATCGACCTCTCGTTGAAAGACGTAAACGAACACCAGCGGCGCGAGAAGATTCACGAGTGGAAGAACGAGCAGAAGGCTACGAAGTGGGTCGGGTTCGCTTCCGAAGCAGCGGGGGTGGACCGGGCGATCATCGAGGAGGCCGTATACCGTGAATACGGCCAGCTGTACCCGGCCTTTGAGGATATCGTCACCACCGGCGGCGAGGCGACGGATAAGCTGAAACTCGATGAACCGGTCAAGGAAGCGCTCATCTCCATCGCGCACGAGAACGTGAAAGTCCCGAAGGTGACCATTACGGGACATCTTATTCTGACGTCGTCGCGGCCCGACGGCGTCAACGTGATCCGCAGGGCGCTCCGGAGTGCGCAGCCGAGAGTCGACGATGTGGAGATCGACCTGATCTACATCGGGGCCCCAAAATACCGGATAAAAGTGACCGCACCCGATTATAAGGCAGCCGAAAAGGCAATCGAGAAGGCGGCGAGCGCCGCCGTCGGCGTCGTCGAGCGGGCGGGGGGATCGGGCAAATTTATCCGGAAGCAGAAAACCGGATAAGACCGTATGAGCAATCGTATTCGCCGCTGTCCAGACGATCTAAGGTATACGCTCTCTGTGATCTGCCCGGTCTGCGGCAGGCCGACACGGCCGGCCCATCCGGCCCGTTTTTCTCCGGAAGA
Organism: Methanoculleus sp. UBA291; assembly: GCF_002499755.1. Lineage (NCBI taxonomy): Archaea > Methanobacteriati > Methanobacteriota > Methanomicrobia > Methanomicrobiales > Methanomicrobiaceae > Methanoculleus > Methanoculleus sp. UBA291. The sequence continues at coordinate 32,464 of NZ_DANC01000045.1, forward strand.
TAGATACGGCAGGTACAGGAGAGTGGTACGCGGATGGAACCCGTCACAGTGAGTTTTTCAAGAGACGACAACCTCGACGCCCCGGTCCTGATCGAGGGCCTGCCCGGTATCGGGCACGTCGGGAAACTTGTTGCCGACCACCTGATCGATGAACTTGAAGGCGAAATGATAGCGGAGATCTCTTCGCTCCATTTTCCTCCGCAGGTGGTCGTCGACGAACAGGGTGTCACCCACCTGGTCAACAACAAGGTCTACCGCTCCGAGAAGAACGGGAAGGCGGTCCTCTTTCTCGTAGGGGATTTTCAGAGCAGTTCGGCCCCGGGGCACTATATCCTGACCGAGCGATACCTGGACATTGCGGAAAGCCTCGGTGTCCGGCGGATTTATGCGCTCGGGGGCTACGGGGTCGGCCACCTGGTCGAGAACCCGAGGGTGCTCTCCGCAGTCAATATGGAGCGTCTCCGCCCGGAGGTAGAGGCGGCCGGCGGTTCGTTCGAGAACGCCGGGAGCGAGGGAGTGATCGTGGGGGCCTCGGGCCTCCTGCTCGGTCTCGGCGAGGTGAGGGGTATCGAGGGAATCTGCCTGATGGGCGAGACGAGCGGTTACATCGCCGACCCGAAGAGCGCCGACAACCTTCTCTCCGTCCTCTCCCGCCTGCTCGGGATCGAGGTCGACCATACCTCGCTGCAGCAACGCGCCGGTGAGATGGAGCAACTCATAGCACGTGTCCGGGAAGCCGAAGAGGCCAAAGGCCGCGAAGAACTGAGTTATATCGGATAGTCCGCTTTTTTCCGGGAATACTTAAGACCCGCGGAGAACCGCAGAAGAGTGATATGGTCACCCTCTACCTTGCCGGGTGGGAAACTCGGTTCTGGGCCTGGCTCATCGATATCGTCCTGATCGGGCTTCCGGTCCTGGCTATTTCAGATCGGCTTTCACCCGCCTGGCAGGTCACGATCGGACCCGGGCTCTTCTCTTTCAGCCTCTTCTCGGTCGTGCTCTTCCTCTACTGGACGCTGCTTGAGGGATACCGGGGCCAGTCCATCGGCAAGATGGCGCTCAAGATCCGGGCCGTCGGCCGTGCAGGAGAGGATATCGGCTTTGCGACCGCTGCAGTCGAGAGTTTCGGGAAGGCATTTCTCATCATCCTCGACTGCCTGATAGGATGGCTTACCATGCCTGGCAAGAAAATGGGCCGAGGATTCCCGCGACTTGAGTCGTGGGAGGAATCGGCCCTTCGCATATCACGATACACTTTCACCCCGCACGGCTATTCTTTATGCCGGGGGAAGTCCAACTGATATCTGTTGCGCTCTGGAAGGCACGAAGCAGGAGCCTCTCCTGCGGATCACGGCTATACACCTGCGCAAACGACACCACAGTGCAGCGACATTGCTGCCAGGGCCGCCGTCAACCGGCCTATTGCGGTCCGCTCCCCCGACACCGGGGAGAGGTGGAATCGCGAAGCCCCTAAAGAGCGTGCTCCCATCTCTAGGAGCATGCCCCCCACTGAAGTGGGGGTAGTTGACAGCAGAGGCTCTTTAACAGGATCTCCGGCACGGTCGTGATCGAGACCCGGGAGAGAGAAGAGCCGGAAGGCGTCACCTACGTGAAGCACGAAGAGTAGGAGCACCGGCGTTTCAAACGGGTCGTAAGACTCAGTCGTCGATACCGAGCGACCGGTCGATCTCTACAGCCGCGATCTCGAGGTCGTCGAGGACTCGGAGAGCGTCTTTGCGCAGTTCCTGGACCATCGACTGGAGACTGTTTCCCCGGAGGTAGATCAGCCTCTTGTGACGATATACGACACCGGCCTCGACCAGGTTTCTGATGTGGTGGTTGATGCGGGCGCTGGAGACCTCCAGGTCCTGCGAGATCCGTTCCACAGGTACGCCGCTTCCGGAGATCTGGTACACAAGAAGCGCGATAAGGATCCGCTGGGCGACCTGGTCGACGTCCCGTCCTTCCCCGATACCAAGGCTGCTGAAGAACCATTCAAGGTTCTCGGGCTCGGGCCCGATTTTACCTCTTGGTCTCTCAATCTGCCTGAACACAATCTGCCTTGCTGCTGGAGCCATTGATTGCTCAGGAGTATGTACTCGATACAATATAAACGTGTGCAAAATGTCGATATCGTATCTACAAAATCAATAAGTTTTAAATATTTTTGCACCCAAGGATATGAGTGCAAACAATCTCTGGAGGAGATAGACTCATGGAGATTACCCCAATAGGAGAACGGGTTCTGATAAAACCCGTAAAAAAAGAAGAAGTAACGAAGAGTGGAATTTACATCCCGGAATCCGCGCAGGAGAAGAAAAAGGAAGGATACGTTGTTGCGGTAGGACAGCGCGACGACGGAACGACGCTCCCCTTGAAACAGGGAGACCATGTTTTGTACGGAGGCTACAGCGCGGATACGGTCGAGGTCGACTCGGAGACGTACGTGTTTGTCCCGTTTAAGGACATTCTGGCAAAGATGGAGTGAGGGATATGGTATCATCAAAACAGTTGATGTTTGACGAAGATGCACGCAGATCGCTCCTTGCCGGTGTCAATAAGGTTGCCGACACCGTCAAGATCACGCTCGGCCCCAGGGGCAGGTACGTCGTGATCGACAAACCGACAAGCCCCATCGTGACGAACGACGGCGTGACGATCGCGAAAGAGATCTCGCTTCATGACAAGTTCGAGAACATCGGGGCGAAACTCGTCAAGGAGGTTGCCCAGAAGACCCAGGACAAGACCGGCGACGGAACGACAACGGCAACGCTTCTCGCCCAGGCCATCCTCACCGAGGGCCTGAAGAACATCTCCTCCGGAGCAAACCCGATCGAGATCAGGCGGGGGATCGATGCCGCGGTTACGGCGACGGTGGAGTATATCCGGTCGACGAGCGCTCCGGTGAGAGACAGGGACAAGGTTCTTCAGGTCGCCACGATCTCCGCGAACAACGACGAAGAGATCGGGAAACTCATCGCCGACGCGATGGATAAGGTCGGATACGGGGGCCTGATCACGGTCGAGGATTCAAAGAGCCTTGAAACCGGCCTCGATGTGGTAAAAGGGATGCAGTTCAAACGGGGGTACATCTCGCCCTACATGGTCACGGACCCCGAGAAGATGGTCTGCGAGTACGAAGACCCCTACATCCTGCTCACCGACCGGAAGATCTCGTCGCTCAAGCAGATGGTCCCGATCCTGGAGACGGCCGCGGGGGAAGGCAGACCGCTTCTGATCGTCGCCGAAGATGTTGACGGAGAGGCTCAGGCGGCTCTTATCTTGAACATCATCCGGGGCTCTCTCAAAGCCTGTGCGGTCAAAGCACCCGGATTCGGCGACGAACGCAAGGCAATCCTCGAAGACATCGCAGTCCTCACGGGCGCGACGGTGGTCTCTGAGGATCGGGGAATGAAACTGGAGAACGTAACCCGGCAGGTCTTCGGCACGGCCCACACCGTCAAGGTAGACGGGGAAAAGACGCTGATTGTCGGCGGCAAAGGCGACCGCAAGGCTCTGGAAGACCGCATGCGCCTGATTGAGTCGCAGATCAACATAACGGACTCGGAGTTGAAGAAGGACGACCTGCGAAAGAGGCTTGGAAACCTCGGAGGGGGCGTGGCGGTCATCAAGGTGGGTGCGGTGACCGAGACCGAGTTGAAAGAGAAGAAGATGCGGATCGACGATGCCCTGAACGCCACCAAGGCGGCGGTCGAGGAGGGCGTGGTTGCCGGGGGCGGCGTCACCCTGTTCCGGTCAATCGGTGCCCTTGACAAACTGCAGTTCGAGGACGACCGAAAGATCGGGGTTTCCATAGTCCGACGGTCGCTCGAAGAGCCCGTTCGTCAGATAGCAAAGAACGCCGGCGTCGAAGGCGCAGAAGTCATCGCCACCATAAAAGGGAGCGACGACGACGCGTTCGGCTACAATGCAAAGACCGGCAGTTACGAGAACCTGGCGGAGCACGGCGTCATCGACCCCGCAAAGGTGGTCCGACTCGGGCTCCAGAACGCGGCGTCCATTGCGGGCCTGATCCTCTCTACGGAGGTCGCCATCACCGACTTCGACGAGGAAAAGGACCAGAAGACCGCGGCCATCATCATCTGAGGGGAAACTGCCGCCGGGGGCCTTCCGCCCTCCCGGGGTTCACCACCCCCTTTTCGTTTCCTTCACGTAAAACGCCTTTCCGGGTTTCAGTCTTTCGTCACCGGAAGCCCGGCGGCCTTCCAGGCGTTCAAGCCGCCTTTGATATCGTAAACTTCGCAAAACCCGGCTTCTCCCATCAATTTGCGGACGCCGGCGCTCCGGCCGCCCCGCTGACAGCAGAGGACATATGTTCCGTTCGCATCCAGGCTCTCAAGGCGCTCTGAAAAGTGCGCCGAGTCGATGTTGATCGCGCCCGGGATATGCCCGCCGGCATACTCTTCCGGTCTCCGGACGTCGATGACGACGAACATCGGGTCCCCTCCCCTTTCTTCGATCAGGGCGGATGCCTCTCCCGGGGGTATGGTCCGGCTGACCCGGTCTCCCGAAGCGGGGCCGCCGCCAAGACACCCACCGATCAGCACGGCCGCGAGAGTGCTCCCGGCGAGGAGAAGGAACGCAAGTGAAGGACGAATGTCAAGCATATATCCCTCTTACAACGGGATTAAATATATGTTGATCCGTTCGGTTTTCCGTTCGCCGACGCGGGGCCCGGACGCTCAGGCGGTATCGTTGAATTTCAGATGTGCTTCGGTGACAGCCATCATCGCACGAAAGGTGGCCGGCGTATCCAGGGCCACGACCTCTTCGCCGTCCACCACTGCAGCCCGGTTGCAGATCGCCTCCGCTTCGTCGAGGTCGTGGGTCGTGAAGATGATCGTCACCCTCCGCTCACGGTTCAGACACCGGAGCAGGCCCCAGATCTCCCGGCGACCGGACTCATCCAGCTCCTTCGTCGGCTCGGCGAGGAAGAGGACGCCCGGGTGCACAAGAAAAGCCCGGGCGATCTCGAGACGCCGCATGATAGCCGGGGGATAGGTTTCAACCGCCGCGTCAGCATACTCCGGAAGTCCGAAGAGTCCGATGACCTCGGAGATTCGTCTCTCCCGGACTTCATCGTCCAGGCCGTGCAGCCGTGCACCAAACTCCAGGTTCTCCCTGCCGGTCGTCACGGGGTCGAGGACCGATTCCTGGAGGACGATGCCCATACTCCGCCGCACGTCTCCGAGGTTCCCGAGGATTGCAAGCGACGAATGTTCGGCAAACCCGGAGACCGGGAAGAGCACCGTCATAAGGACGGCAATCAGGGTCCTCCGGCCCTGATCGCCGGTGCAGAGGATACCGATGATCTCTCCCTTCTTTACATTGAAGGGGATCGGACCCCGTGCCTGAAGCCGTTCCAGACGCCGGATCAGGTCCTCAACGGTAAAGGTGTCCATGCCCATCCACACCGATACGACCGGTCAGAAAGAACGGTGTCATCTTCAGTCACTCATCGCCCCGACGTATGCGACCGGGATCGAGGGGCGGTCGCTCGTCTTTGAGATATACCGCGGATATGTGCTATCCGGCGTCCATTATCCAATCCGAGGAAGGAATTATTATGTTATCATTATCTCTGATTATCCCTATATGAAAATATCTATTTGAAAAGGAAGATAAAATAAGCCATTTAAGATTTCCATTTTTTTAAAATCGCTGCTTTTCTCGTAAAACTACGAAAAAGCATCCGTACCCAACCGAAACGGCAGCGTCGGGAGGAGCGGATGGGAGCCGTTATCCGTTCCCGGACCCGCGGCTGAAGCGGCAGACCTGTCCCAAAGACCGCAAAAGAGACAGTGAAACTATTTATGGTGGAGACATCCGTATACCTGAACCCCATGGAGACCGAGGTATCCACGATTGCAATCCTGCCGGTTCCCTTCAGCCCGGAGCAGATCATCATCGTCTTAGCCGTCCTCATACCGGCTCTGGTCATATTCAACCTGCTCCTCATCACCGAGGGGATCTTTGAATCGATCGGGCTCCGGTTCTCCCAGGCGTTGCTCGCGACCGCAGGGGCGCTGCTCGGCAGCCTGATCGATATCCCGCTGCTCCCTGCCGGAGGGGCGCTCATCGCGGTCAACGTGGGCGGCGCCGTAATCCCGTTCATCGTGACCGCCGGGATGATCGCACGGGGCCAGGTCTCGCGTTCCAAGACCTTCATAGCCGTCATCGCGGTAGCGCTCGTCGCCTACGCCTTCGCAACGCCGGTCCCCGGTCTCGGGATCACCATGCCGCTCTACATTGCGCCCCTCGCGGGCGCCGCAGCAGGACTCCTCCTCGCCCGCGGCTGCCACGCCGCACCCGGACTCGCCTATGCTGGCGGGACCATGGGCACCCTGCTCGGCGCCGACATCCTCAACCTCGCGAATCCGGACGTGCTTGCGGCGCTCGCCGGGGGCCGGGCGACCGTTCTCTCCATCGGCGGTGCGGGGATATTCGACGGCATCTTCATCACCGGCGTGCTCTCGGTCCTGCTCGCGGCGTATGCGGGAAGACACCTGCGCGAGAAGGGAGGGATCTGCCCGCAGGAGGAAGAGTGACGCTTCACCCGCCTACGTGTCGAATTGCCGGAGCCACATCTCCGCGCAGGCTATCCGCCAGAACTCGGTGGAGTAGGCACTTCTTCCGTCAAGGAATTCCCGGTAATTCCGGAGCACCCGCTCTGCATCCCAGTAGGGGCGCCGGGAGAACGCAGGCGTTGAGAAGAGCGCGAGGATCTTCGGCGCAAGTTCCCCCTTCATCCAGACCTCTTCGGGGGTGACGAACCCCATCTTGTCCATCCTGCACCGGACGCCGTCCGGGACCAGCCCCCGGATCGCCCGCCGCAGGACATACTTCGTGACGCCGCGGCGGATCTTCTGGTCGAGCGGGAGCGACGCGAGATACTCCACGACCCGGTAATCGAGGAACGGGACCCGGGCCTCGATCGAGAAAGCCATGGAGTTCCGGTCCTCCCAGTGCAGCAGGAGGGGAAGGTTCGATGCGGTGATCTCCCGTTTCAGCACCTGATCGAGCGATCCTGCATACCGGAGGACCTCCGGCGCGGACCCCCGGAGGAGCTCCCGCCGTTCCGACCGGACCCGCGACTGGCGGACCGCCCATGAAAAAAAGGACCGGTGGCGCCTCGCGCTTCCGACACCCTCCCGGAGCGCCGCGAGGGTGTGCCCCTGCCGGAGGAGGCCCCGGATGTAAGGCGCCTGGTAGGCGATGTAGCCACCGAGCTGCTCGTCGGCCCCCTGCCCGTCGAGGACCACCTTCACCTCATCCCGGGCAAGCCGCATCACGCAGTACTGAGCGTATATCGAGAGCGACGCAAACGGCTCGTCCTGCAGGTAAAGGAGCCGTTCAATGTCCTCCCAGAGCCCCTCCGTCGCGGGCGTCGTCCGGCGGCTCGCGACCCCCGTCGCCGCAACCACCGTATCGATATGCCTGCTCTCGTCGAACCGTTCGTCGTCGAAACAGACCGAGAATGTCTTCTGCCGGTCGCCGACGCTCCCCGGGTTTTCCGCACGCAGAAGGGCGTTGATCAGGGCGGTTATCGTCGAGGAGTCGATGCCGCCCGAAAGGCAGGTCCCTACCGGGACGTCGCTCCTGAGCCGGAGCCGGACGGCATCGGCCAGGAGGTCCCGGAGCCCTCGGGCGGTTTCATCGTCTCCGACGTCTCCCCCGGGGGCGTCGTTCACCGCGAAATCCCAGTAACGCTCCGGGACCCCGCTTCCCTCCCCGGAGACGACGAACGAGTGCGCCGGCGGGAGCTGGAGAACGCCGTCGTACATCGTCTCGGGGGTATGGTCCGCAACCCCCCAGGCGAGGAACGTCGAGAGCGTCCGGTCGTTCGGCTTCCCGCCGGCTGCAGGATGGACACGGAGCGCCTTGATCTCCGAGGCGAAGAGAAACGATCCCCCGACGAGGGTGTAGTAGAACGGCTTGACGCCCAGGCGGTCCCGGGCGCAGAAGAGTTCGCGGCGCCGCGCGTCCCAGAGGGCGAACGCCCACATCCCGTTGAACCGGGATAGACAGTCCCTCCCCCACTCCTCGTAGGCGTGCAGGATCACCTCCGTATCGGTTGCGGAGGAGAACCGATGGCCGGCGGCGGAGAGTTCCTCCCGGAGTTCGAGGTAGTTATAGATCTCGCCGTTGAAGACGATCCAGAGCGACCCGTCCTCGTTTGCCATCGGCTGCCGACCTTCGTCGGAGAGGTCGAGGATTGCAAGACGGCGGTGAGCGAGGCCGACCGGACCGGAGAAGAAACTCCCCTCGCCGTCGGGACCGCGGTGGAAGAGCCGCTCTGCCATGGCCCGGACAAGGTCCGGGTCCGCTTCTCCCCCGTTCAGGGCAAACTGCCCGGCAATGCCGCACATGCTCCGACTACTTATCCGGGCGGGTCTTACCAAGGCCCGTCCCGTTGATATCGCACGACGGGCAGGGACCGGAACCGTCCACCACACGGTAGGCGTCCGCAAGGACCGCGGAGTTCGCGAGCATCCCCGCGATCAGGATCACCTCGAGGATCTCCGCCCGGGTTGCGCCCTTCGCCATCGCCGACTGCATGTGATACTCGACGCAGTGGCGGCACTTGAGCGCTGCGCCCACCGCAAGGCTTATGAGCTCGATCACCTTCGGTTCGAGCTGGCTGGTCTCGGCCACGGCACCCTTGTAGAGCAGGTGCGAGATGAGGATCTCTGGTCGTTCCGCCATCCGCTCAAAGATCAGGGGAACCCTGCCGTATTCCGCCTCGATCTCCCGGAGGAGTTCCTCCGCAACCACGTCCGACCCCTGTTCCGCAACCCTCGTGAGCATCTTCTCGAAGTCCATCTCTACACCAGTACCCCGGTCTCGGAGAAGGGTTTAATCCGGATCAATATGTAATTGCGCATCCGCGACGGCGTGACGTCGGCGATATCTCCGACGGTGACACCCTCAACGACCTCAAGCGACCGTACGGCCGGGGCATACGGGTCGTAGGGGAGTTTCACCCGGAGCCCCTCCATCTGGACGGTCACGGGCGTCGGGTGCGTCAGCATACTGACCTCATGGATCCGGTCCTCAATGATCGCCATCAGACGGGGAGGGAAGACGGAGAGCGGGTCTTTGGCGAGGTCGTCACGCCGGGCGTCCAGGGTGCGGGAGACCTCGTCCACCAGCTCATCGAGTTTCGCGAGTTCCTCGGGGCGTTTGAACCGGTGCATGATCCTCCCGATGCCGCCGACGTAGCCCTCGGCGGGCGGGTCGACGATCCGCATCAGGGTCTCGCGGTCCGGGGCGCCGGTCACCACGATCGGCACGCGGACTCCGCGCCGGAGCACCGGGAACTTCTGCCGGATACACTCCTCGAAGTTGCCGAGGGCGTAGACGGCGAGATCGTGCTCGTTGATGATGTCCCGCTCCTCGTCGTTGAGGTTTGCAATCCGCTTGCCGAACCCCCGCGCAAGCCCGACCATGTTGGTCTTCGCACCGGCCCGCCGGAGGTACTCGGCGATGTCGCAGGCGGTGTGCGGGAGGTGATGGATCTCCAGGCTCGGACTGACCACGGCGATCTCGGTCCCGACGAGGGGCGCTTCGGTCACCTCGCCCGCAAGCGGCTTTGCAACCTCCCGTATCAGGCCGATGTCGTCCCGCGGCACGAACGACTGAAGCACGACGTCCTGGGCCATAATGTGCTTCTGCACGATGTAGCCCCCGAGGTCGTCGATCAGGTCCGCAATCTCGTCGTGCCGGTAGACGCCTCCCTTGTAGGTCACCGGCACCAGCGTCGTCATAACGTCTCCCCCATCTTTGCAAAGATCGGCGCGACAACCGTTTCTACGATGTCTCCCGGCAGAGTATCCTCGCTTGCCACGTAGTAAAACTTACCGTTCTTGATATACTGGCGGCGGACCTTGAACCCCTCGGGAGCGATGTACTGAAGCGCGTAGATGACGTCTTTATACAGCGTCTCGCTCGGGTCGGCCACCACCAGTCTCTCAAGTTCCTCTTCTCCGACCACGCCGGCCGGGAGGACGACCGTAAACCGGTCCGGCTGATCGACGTTCTCTTTTCCAAAGCGGGCCCAGAGTTCCCGGAGCAGCGGCGCAAGGTAAGTCTCGTCGCCGATGTCGAGAACGATCTCCGCGTCGCCGGGATTGATGTTTGCAAAGTCGCTGACGCGGATCTCACGCGGCATATGGCGGAGCAGCCCTGCAGCGACGAAGATCGGCACCTTCGGGTCGACGTAGATGTGCAGCCGGTCGATCACCTTGATGAGGTCGAGGTCCTGGAGCACGTCCGACGCGATCCGTTCGTAGACTTCTCTCCCGACGGCATCGGGAGATTCGACGACGAAGTAGGTCAACGGGGGCATCTACTCCCCCTGGACAAACCCGGACGCAAGCAGGGCGGACCCGACCGCGCCGATATACTGGGAATAGGGCGGGACGATGATCTCGGTCTGCAGGAGCTGGCCCATCGCGTAGACCAGCCCCTCGATCAGCGAGGTGCCGCCCACCATGATCACCGGCTCCTTGATATCGATCTCCTGCAGCTGCTGCTCAAAGACCTGCTCCGCAACGCTGTGGCAGGCCGCAGCCGCCACGTCCTCGGGCGAACTCCCTGCCGCAAGCGCGTTCACCAGGCTCTGCGTCCCGAAGACGATGCAGTAACTGTTCATCGGGACGTTCTTTCCGATGCCTTTCATGGCGAGGGGCCCGAGTTCGGTGATGTCCACGCCGAGGCGCTTCGCGGTCATCTCCAGGAACCGGCCGCTCGCACCGGCGCAGATCCCGCCCATGGTGAACGTCCCGGGGATACCGTCGATCACGCTGATGGCTTTGTTGTCCATGCCGCCGATGTCGATGACGGTCGAGGCTCCCCGCTGGTGGCCGGCGAGGTAGACGGCGCCCTTCGAGTTCACCGTCAGTTCTTCCTGGATCAGGTCGGCCTTGAGGTGCTTTCCGACCAGGAACCGCCCGTATCCGGTGGTCCCGATCGCCTGGACATCCTCCCGTGCGATGCCCGCCATCTCAAGCGCCTGGGCGATGGTGCCTTCGGCGCTCTTGAGCACCTCGGTCGTCGGGAGCCAGCCGGTGCCGACGATCCTGTTGTCCTTCATCACGACCGCCTTTGTCGTGCTCGACCCCGAATCGACGCCCATGGTGATCCCGGTCTGCTCCTCGCGGGCAAGGAGGGCCCTCCGTCTGGCGATGGTGGTCAGGGCCTCCATCCTCGTGAGAAGGGTCCCTGCGGTCGTCCGCTCGGTGAAGGAGTAACTCACCACCGGCAGCCGCGAGTGTTCGGGGATGTACCGCCGGAGTTCGTTTCTCACGATAGCCGCCTCGGCGCACCGGAAGCAGGTGCCGATGAAGACCCCGTCCGCATCGACTTTTCCCTCCACCAGAGCCAGGCCCCGGGCGATCATGAGTTTTAAGTCGGCACTTTTGACGTCCAGCCCGAACGCATCGACCGCTCGCTCGACGTCGGCGAGGGCGATATCGGGGAAGAAGACTTCGGCGCCCACCGCTTCGGCGGCCGCATAGATCTCCTTCTGGACGCCGCTGTACTCGGCGCCGCAGGAGAGCTGGGCGATCCTTACTTTTCGGGTCATGCCTTGCCCTCCTCTTTCGGGAGACCGGCAAGGAACTTCTTGATGGCGGCGACGAACTGCACGCCTTCCTCCTCGTCCGTGGGATACTTCAGTTCCAGGATCGGGATGCCGCTCTGGCGCAGGGAGAAGAGGATCAACTCGTCGGTGCGGGCGCACCCCATGCACCCGAACGCGAAGTCCGCGTCGGTAACGATGATCGCAGCCTCGGCCTCTTCAATGAGAGGCCCGTAGATCGCCATCCGCCCCCGAACACCTGACGGCACCTCAACCGCCGCATACTTCAGGCCGTGCTTGGGCTCTTCGGGCGTGATCTGCAGGGGCGGGGAGTCGATCCCGGCGGTTTGTATCCGTTCCCGGATACCGAGGGCTGCACCGAGCGGTTTATGTCCGAACCGGGCCACCAGGTCGGAGAGGATGAGGCTCGTTGCAGGATAGATAAACACCTTTGCCATTCTGTTCAGGGCTCCTCTGTCTCTATCAGTTCTTGTAATCGCTTAATATCCAGTGTGGGTTTCTTCTTCTCGCGTGCGGGCGGTGCCGCCGGCTCCTCCGCCCCCCGCCGGTCGAGTTCCTCAAGGCCGTGGGTGATATAGCGGAGAATCCGGAACTCCCGCTCATGGCCGAGATAGCCTGGCCGCGCTCCGCCGAGGTTCGCCCGGCACCGTCTCGGGTCGCCGGGCGGGAACCCCCGGTCCTTGACAAAGATGTGATTGGGATCGAACCCGCGGATCGTGTCGATGAGGCGGTCGACCGCCTCCGGTTCGCCCGTCACCTGCAGTCCGAAACACGTCTCCTTGATCAGGACGCCCTCGGAGACCTCGTACGCCCGGAGCGCGAGCTCGCCGGGGGTCATGGTCGGGGATTCGACGAAGACGTATTTCGTCACCGTACCTACGTACGCGGGTATATACTCGGCCATCACTCCACCTCCCTTACATATACCGTCGCTCCTTCGCGCATCCCGGCAAGGTTCCCCGCATCAAGCACCTTCCCGATGACGTTCGTCCCCGTGAGCGGCTCGGCAGTCGGGCCGAACTCGGCGTTCGGCGTCATACGGATGCCGACCATGCCGACGCCCCGCCGGGAGTCGTTCGTCATCGCAAGGGTGAGGGCCGGCACCTCGCCCGTGGGAGTGTTCTCCGGGATGATCGCGACGCCCTTGCCGATCTTCGGCTTGAAGAGGAAGACGTCTTCGAAGATGAAGACGAGCGGCATCTTTCCGACGGCGTGATGTTTGAGCCCGGTCACCTCGCGGAAGATCGTGACCGACCGGGGGGCGGCCGCCCCGTCGAGGGTGATGCTGATGACGTGGTCGGCGGGCTTTGTTGCGACCCGGACCGCCCCCCCGGCGAGAACCTCGAGGGTTGTTTCGGGGGTCTGGCCGACCACCACGCGGTCGCCTTCGGTCGAGTCTGCGGTGAGGGCGATACCCCGCCGGGCGGCGGCCTCCCCGGCCTCCTCAAGCGAAAGACCGACCAGATCGAACTGTTCCGGATCGGCCCGGAGGGCAAGAAGGTCTCCCTTACCGGCAAACCGGGCGAGTTCGATGCCGTGGACCACCCGACCGACGACGGTGTGCACCGGACTTGCCGATACGCCCTGCGTGTAGATGTAGATGGCTCCCGAAGATTTTCCGGCGGTCCGGATCGTAACGGTCCCTTCAAGTCTCGGTCCGGAGAACTCCTCCGGGACCTTCGTCGGGACCAGGTGCGTGTCGGCGATGTGGGTGCTGCTCGAACGGTCCACCGGGAAGTTGCCCTTCTTCACGGAGAGGAGGAAGTGCTCGACGCTCCGGGCGGTCCGGGTATCGATCCCGTCTTTTCCGAACCCCTGCACCTCCGCTTCCACGTAGGAGACGACCTGCATTCCGTCTTCGAGCGGGAACGCCGCATCGCGGGTGACGATCGCGTGCGACCGGTCCGCACGCCTGAGCACCCGCTCGACCCCGGTGACCCGGTCGCCTTCGCCGATACGGTCGAGCAGCCCCCGGCCGGTAACGACCCTGCCGATGACCCCGCCGTTCGCCGGAGCGCCGTAGTCGGCGGTATGGCTCATGCGCGAGAAGATCAGGTATGACCGGGCGGGGTCGTAACCGCCGCACCCGAGGATCACGTCGCCCCGCTCGTATCGGCCAGGCTCCCGTGCGGGCCGCACGTCCGATGCAAAAGGCCCGAAGGCTGCGGCGTGCCGGTCCTGCCAGTGCAGGCGCAGTTGTTCGGCAAGCCCGGACACGAAGATCCGGGAGACCACGGCAGGGTCCGCCACCTCGACGACCATATCCCCGGCCGTGGTGACGAACCGGACCTCCTGCACCTCCGCGCTGCCCTCCTCGGCGATCATCGGGCGGATGACCGCAACGCTGCACCGCACGTCCCGCCCGGGGAGGAGGTCCCCGAGCCGGGACCCAGACGGCATCTCTACAGCCTTCCCGTCCAGGTCGATCTTCATCGTCGGCACCTCAGGGAGCAGGTGCTCCCATCACCCGCCGCTCATCCTCGGTGAGGTGAGCGAGCACCTCCTCCGTCGGGCCCATCTTGATGATCTTGCCCCCCCGCATGAGCACCACCCGGTCGCAGATATCCCGGACGAACTCCATGTCGTGCGATACCACAATAAACGTCTCGTCCATCTCCGCGCGGGCGTGAAGAATCGAGTGTTTTACGTCGATCTTCGTGATGGGGTCCATCGTGCCGGTCGGTTCGTCGAGGACGACGAGCAGGGGTTCGCGGATGAGGACCTGGGCGAGGGCCACCCGGTGCTTCTCGCCCTCGGAGAGTTGACCGGGGTAGCGGTCCAGGATCTCGCGGCTCTTCTCGGGGGCAAACCCGGCCATGCCGAGGGTGATGATCGCCTTCCTCATCGCGAGTTCTTTGGGGAATTCCAGGCCTATGGCGTCGGTGAGGTTGTCGAGCACCGTCCTGTGCGGGTAGAGGTCGTACTCCTGGTGGAGGAGGCCGATGTAGCCCTTCGCCCGGCCCCGGTGCTCGATCCCGGGTTTGGTCATGTCGATCCAGTCGTCCCCGATCCGGATGTTCATCTCGCCGCTCGTGGGCTCAAGGATCCCCGCTATGATCCGGGAGAGGGTCGTCTTACCCGCACCGCTCTTGCCGATGATCCCGAAGATCTCCTGTTCGGAGACATCGAAGGAGACACCGTTGACCGCCCTGACCACGCCCCGGTCGACCGAGAGGTAACGCTTGACCACGTCCCGGGCGACCAGGATCTTCTCGCCGACCACTCCCGCCTCGTGCTGTTCGACGTCGCTGTAGTTCTCCATGAACCGGTTGATTACGGCCTCCGGGGCTCCGATCTCTTTGATCTCCCCGTTTTCAAGGAGGATCGCACGGTCCGCGACGTCCTCGATGACGCTTGAGAAGTGCGACGTGACCACCATCGCCATATCGTTTTTCTTCACGCTCTCGATGAGCATCCGGTGAACGAGCGTGGCGGTCTCCGGGTCGAGCGTCCCGGTCGGTTCGTCCGCAAAGAGCATGAACGGGTTCTTGGCGAGCTGACGGGCGAGCACCACCCGCTGCTTCTCGCCGCCCGAGAGGTCCCGGGCAATGTGCATCATTCGGTGGGAGAGCCGGACCTGGTCGATGAGGTCAGCCGCCCTGCTGACCGCTTTCTCCGCCGGATAGCCGATATCGTCGAGCGCCCGGAGGACGTTCTCGATCACCCGGTCATCGCCGTAGAGGGCGAACGTCCGCTGGAACATGATGGCGGTCCGCCGCATGATCCGCCGTTTCATCGCCGCGTTCTCCTCCGCCCAGAGGTTAACGTCCGCCGGTTTGAGTTCGCCGCCGCAGACGGGACACGGCTTCCCCTTCTCGCCAGGGACGCCGATGTAGTCGCACGCACTGCAGGCGACGATGTGATAGACGACCGCACCCCGTGTCGGGGGCTGGTCCACACCCCGCATAAGGTGCATAAGAACGGTCTTTCCGGCCCCGCTTCTCCCGATAATACCGACAGTCTCTCCCTCTGCCACCTCAAAATTGATATTGTTGAGTACAACGGTCCCGTTGAACTCCATACAGAGATCCTTCACCGTAATGAGTGGGGTCATCTCAAGCTCCTCGTTAAAGTCTTCTCGTGGTATCATATTAGGGTTTATATTGTTGCACTTTTTCCGGTCGTCGTGGTGTCCGCGAGAAGTTCCGCCACGATACCGGGCACCTCGCTGACGTTACGGATGACCCGGTCGGCGGTGGCGTACAGGATGTCGGGTTTCCGGTCGGACTGCTGCTCGGTGAGCACCGCAAGATCCGCTTTCCGGAAGGCGTTCAGGTCGTTGATGGCATCCCCGACCATAACAACCTTGTCATACTGCTCTTTGAGGTCTTCGATGATCCGGGCTTTCATCGAGGGCGTGGCGATACCGTAGACCCGTTCCCGGGGGATGCCGAGGTAGTCGCCCATCCGTTCGAGTTTGGTGATGCGGTCCCCCGATGCGATGTATGCGGGGACGCCCATCCGGTGCAGTTCGCTGATGGCCTCCTTCGCGCCGTCAAACGGTCTTCCGCCGGTGGTCACCGTGAACTCGATCCCGGGGAGGTCCATGTTCAGGATCACGCCGCTGTTCATGGTGACGATTGATTCTCTCTTGCAGCAGGCCCAGACCCGCCGGATGCAGACCTGTAGGTCGCCGATCCGTGCGTGTTTGTCGGTGTAGAGGATCTCTGCGACCGCCTCTGCAGGGATGACCCGCCGGGAACAGGCTACCCCGAACCCGATCGACCGATCGAGGAAGAACGCCGAGAGCAATTGGTCTTCCGGCGCCTCGATGACGTCCCGGGAGTGGAGGTGGAGGACGACAAGCACCCTTGCCTCGGCCCCGAAGGTGATGGTGGTGGTCTCGACCTCGGTCAGCATCTCATCGTGGAGGAGATCGCGCGCCACCCGGTAGGTGCGCAGAAGTGTGCCCGCACTATCGAAAACAACGGCTACCGACATGTGTGTTCACGTCAATAAATCTATGTAGTGGTCGTCTGAATGAATGACTATGTTACTGAGTGAGACGGCAGCAAGCATAAAGAATATGGAGATCCGGGGCGCCGGGCGGATCGCCCGGGCGGCGGTAGAGGCACTGGCGGATTATGCCGGGAGTCTCGATACATCCGACCCCGATACCTTCAGAATGGAGATGCGGAAGGCGGCGGATATCCTCACCGGGACCCGGCCGACCGCCGTCTCGCTCCCGAACGCGGTACGATACGTGATGCGGGCCCTGGACTCGTTTGAATCCGTGGAAGCCGCGCGGGACGAGGTTCTCCGCCGGGCGGCGGAGTTCGTCGACCACTCGGAGCATGCAATCGAGCAGATAGCGGCAATCGGGGCGCGCCACATCTCCGACGGCGACGTCCTCATGACTCACTGCAACTCCGAGGCGGCGCTCGGGTGCATCCTCGAGGCGCACCGGCAGGGCAAGGATATCGAGGTCTACGCGACGGAGGTGCGGCCGCGGGGGCAGGGGCTCATCACCATCAGGACCCTGAACGATGCCGGAATCCGCACAAACTATATCGTCGATTCGGCGGTCCGCTACTTCATCAACGATGTCGACCTCGTCATCGTCGGCGCCGACGCCATTGCGGTGAACGGGGCGGTGGTGAACAAGATCGGGACCGCCCAGATCGCCCACTCCGCAAACGAGACGCGGACGAATGTCATCGTGGCGGCGGAGACCTACAAGTTTGCGCCCCGGACGATCCTCGGGGAGCTGATCGAGATCGAGGAGCGGGACCCCTCCGAGGTGCTGCCCCGCGAGGAGGCGGAGAAACTCCCCTTCGTCCGGGTCCGGAACCCGACCTTCGACGTGACCCCTGCGGAGTATATCGACCTGATCGTCACGGAGCAGGGGGCGATCCCGCCGGAACTCGCGTATACGGTCATCAAGGATTACCTGGGCTGGAAGATCGAGGACCTGCGGTAAATACGGTGTTTTGACGAGGAGCCGCTCAGTGCAGAGGAGATCCGGGGGGTCATTACCGCGATGGCCCGCTGTAACATGAAAATATCCCACGATCCATCGCGTTGCGGATAGGCGAGCGATTAGCATCACTCGCCGAGGATGCCGACCCGAAGAAGACTGGAGGGACCGGACAATCCTTTGTTCTACTCGCTCAGGACCGGGGATTACCGGGCGTTTTTTCGATCATAGAGGGTCTCCTGGCGATCCATATCGTCGGGGGCCGGACCCGGGTTTATCGGGAGGTCGCGGCCGAGGCATCGCGACAGGGTGGTCCTCCGGCCAGGAGTCAAATGAAAAATCTCTCCGGCGGAGATTAAATTCATCTATCTAAACGTCGCCATATCCAATAGAGCCCGATGAGCATGCTGCGTCTCGCCCCTATCTGCCCAAGCCCATATTGTGATAATGTCAGGATGACCCGTGCCTTCATTCACGATATAGATGAAGATAATCTCCCGGGCGAGATCCCAATCGGATGGTGGTGTCCGCAATGCGGCTGGCTCGTGAATGATATTACCGAGGAGAAAATTATCGCAATCCACGACACTCTTATCGCGTTGCACGATCGGCCCGAAGACAGGGGGTGGGAAGGGCTGAAGGACCCGGGCTGTGTCGGGACCTGGGTCAGTCTCTGGAATGACTACTGGGTATGCCAGGAGAATATCTACAGGAAAGCTGCCTGGTTCCTTGAAATAATGAAGTCATCCTAAAAGTTTCCAGCGGCTGACGATTCCTATAGTTCAGAGCATTCTGTCGCCTCCTCGCGAAAAATTGAGTGTTTTCTGGCGTCAAACCTCTGATACG
>NZ_DANC01000045.1:51162-53885 GCF_002499755.1 Methanoculleus sp. UBA291
TGAGGTGTTTCGGGATCACCTCAATCACAAACGGACATGGGTTCTGGCAGGGGAATAAGCGAACTGCGTATACGGCTACGGATGTACTCATACTGCGCGCAAACGGGTACATTTTTGATGCAGACGCGGAAGAGGTGGACCGGTTCATGGTCACCCTGGCCGACCTTGACGATGACGGCAACAGCAGGTATTCGCTGGAGGAGATCGAAGACTGGATTCGCGCAAATACAAAAAGGATGGATATCTTCTCAGTGCTGGCTTAGGAGCTCCAGCGCCTTCCGGTTCTTTTTTATAGATGCCTCTAGTGCGCGTTTCTCGAACGGGGTCAGTCCCATACTGATGATATTTTTAGGCTTCTCTTTTTGATGCCGGATATCTGGCGCAGACACCATGTTGATCCCTTCCCTGTAATACTTGTAATACACTTGTATTACACCTGTAATACAAGTAATGTCAGATTAACCTTTCGAGAAAAATGGCACCATTTTTCCCTCTTGAACATGCTCCGGAGGTACGCCTTCTTTATCCCCGCGGGGTCGAAGAGGCGGGGCGAGAAGACCCCCTGCGCAAGCGGGGGGAGTTCACCACCGTGACAAACAGGGAGTTTCGGTCAGGCCTGCCTCTCCGTATGGACAAACGCGGTCTGTGCGACCTGCGGCGCCCCTCCGGGGTCTGCTGCATCGGTTTCGCTCTGTGGTCCGAGAACTTCTTTGCCGTTGGACCGGCCCAGACCCTGAAAGACCGCACGCGTTTCGCTCGTGAGTGAATAGCACACCGTCCGGCCGTCGCGGTCCGATTCGACGAGCCCGTCGTCGACGAGTCGTTGGAGGTGCCAGGCGGCTACGGGGCGAGAGAGACCGGTAACGTCGGCTACCTCCGCCTGCGTGACGCCGGGGCCGTCGAGGATCAGGCCGAGGATTTCACAGCGAACGCTGTTTCTGCGGTGGAAGCAGGCCGCCTTTTCGGTTGCGTCGTAATCGCCGTTCCGGAAGTAGCCCTTTCTGCCGCCCGGGTGTACGACGCTGACGAGGCCGGCCTCCCGGAGGCGGAGGAGGTGGTAGCGGGTCGTCCCGCGGTTGATCCCGGTGGCGCGGGCGATCTCTATCGACGTGATCCCGGGGTGGTCCCGGATGCAGGCGTAGATCAGGGACCGCTTCTTATGGGCCAGAGGGTGGCGCGAGGACCGGTAGCCGAGGAGCGCAAAGGCGCCGGCGGAGCAGACGAGTTCGACGGGCATCGCAAGGAGCGGGTAGTGGATGAGGAGGACGATGACGAGGAATTCCGACGGCGTGTAGGCCTGCCAGACCGGCACGAACCGCTCGTCGTCGATATAGGTCACATCGGTCGGCAGTTCGGGAGGACCCGGTTCGACGATGATCTTCGCCGCTACCGGGCTCCAGAGGAGGAGCAGGGCCAGAGTCAGAAAGATGAATAAGGGGATCATCTTTCCATGCAATTCAACCCGCATCAGTTGGTGGACTCCCTCAGAACTAATACCCCACATTCAGTGTATACTCCGTTCCTGCCCCCGGGACGTTTTCTCCGAAGATGAGGAACTTCCACGTGCCGGACGGCAGGGAACCGGACTCTGAGAGGGTAAGGGCGATTTTCTCGTCCGTCCTTCCGTCGACACCGTCGCGGTACGGGCCGAGTACGGCGCCTTCCGGCGGGGTTATGGTCAGGGTAATCGAATCGGTTCCGGGATGCTCGTGTCCGCTCCAGTCGAGGTCGACCTTCAGGGTCTTCACGCCCGTGGGCACCGATTTCTCGACGGCCTGATACTCGCCCGGGTGTATCGTGCCTTCGATGGATTGGATATCCATGCCGTCGCCCGCGTCGGGCGTGCAGGGCCATGGCGCCGGGGACGAGGAGGAGGCCGATGAGCAGGACAACGGCCGGTATGCTTTTTCCAATGCGCACACTGCGCTTCGCTATGCTCATGCTGTCATCATGCACCACGTCCGAACCCCCGACCTTAAATTTTCTGTCCATTTCATAGAATCGTCATCGGAGGTGTCCGGACTACTGTTCTCTCCATATTGAAGACGAATTTCCTTAATCCAGGAAATATTGGAGATTTCCAGTGGAAAACAACCCCGCTGCGCCATCCCTCGGGCCGGTGGCATCGGGGATCGATAGGCGGGCGAATTTCCGGGGATCACGCTATCCGGGGGATTTCCGGGCCCCACTGCCGCCGGCAAGAGGGATGTGCGCGCCCGCCGCCACCGGTTTTTCGTCGCCGCCGGGTATTCGGGGCGGCGGTACCTCCTTGGAGGTCCGCGCGGCACGCCGCGCACTCCCGCCCCGGGGCTGGGTCGCGCCGGGGGCGGGCCGATCATTCCGCCAGATTTCGAGATCAGGGGCGATTCTACAGAATTTCTATCAGACCGGTTCTCAGATCTGCAAGCCGGAGCTCATGGTGTATTTCTACTGGAGAGAGGCCATACTGGTGACGGATTGCCCGGTCCCCTGCGTATCGTGAGAATACGACGGCCCGGGTGGCGCCGCGACAGTTCTATGAAATGGACAGAAACGTTATGGGTGGGAACGCCGACGTCTCGATCAGGGAAGCCGCATGCGGTATCCCGCGGGGGCCGGGAAGTTCGATTGCCGTCGTACCCCGGCTCCCACAATGTGCCCGGAGGGCATTAGGGCTGTTGGCTCCCATCGGGGATAGCCGTCACGGTTCCGTGGTCCCTCCCCGGGTGCGCATGAACGAGGTG
>NZ_DANC01000010.1:0-22864 GCF_002499755.1 Methanoculleus sp. UBA291
TACGTTCACAATTGTGAACGCCAGATCGTATGTAAGCTATGCGCATACAAATAGATTCTCAAAGAGGCGATTTTTTCCGGTTCTCCTGCTGATCGGATGACCGGAGTGGCTCCCGGTCAGGAGATAACGCACCGTCACCGCCAAAAGGCGATCCGCCATGCGGCGACCCGGGGCGGTCACGGTGCCCCGAGGAAGGCTCGACTCAAGAAAATTGGCCGAGGATTTCCGCGACTTAAGTCGTGGGAGGAATCGGCCCTTCGCATATCCCGTTACACTTTCACCCCGCGCACGGCTATACTTAATATCTGTTGCGCCATGGAAGGCACGAAGCAGGAGCATCTCCTGCGGATCACGGCTATACACCGGCGCAAACGACACCACAGTGCAGCGACATTGCTGCCAGGGCCGCCGTCAACCGGCCTATTGCGGTCCGCTCCCCAACACGCGGGGGAGAGGTGGAATCGCGAAGCCTGTAAAGAGCATGATGCCATCTACGGTATCATGCCTCCGACTTTCAGTCGGGGGTAGTTGACAGGACCGGTAGACCGGTGTGGTTGACCGGGTTTGAGACGAACACAACAAAAGATACGCTTCCTTGCAGAGAGAGGATAGCGTCGCATCAGCGATCCAAATGCTGAAAGAAGAGTAAGAGCCAGGGCCCGGATTCGAACCGGGATAGAGTTGATCTGCAGTCAACCGCGTAGCCACTCCGCCACCCTGGCAGGGTCGGTCCATTTTCGAGTGGTCTACTCTATCTGTAGGACATCGATCCATAAGTATACGGACATTTTGGCAAACTTTGCCGTGTAATCTTGCCGCTTTCCCAACGGTTATCTTTAAGCCGGTGATATAGAGAGTATTCACAATTGTGAATAGGGATGATCATGCGTACACCGATGCCGCGTTTCGGAGAGGTACCCGCCAGGAGAGGGAAAAACCAGGTGGGATTTACCGCTACGGGACGCAGTGCACGGGGCGCGAAAGAATACTGTCGCCTGTGATTGCCTAACCTCCCGCGTACCGGACAGCGGCCCTTGCGTCTTCGGGCCGCTGTATCGGCCGTACCAAAGAGAACTCCGTGAAAGCGTCGCGAAAGATACGGCCACATATTTTTGCGGACAGAACCGGTCGATTAAAAAACAGAACTTCATACGAAGGTGAACATAATGCACAGACGAAACGTTCGGATTCTCCGATCAGGCAGCCAATCCCTCAGACAGGAGGACCCGGACTCCCGGGAAATAGGGCCTGAAACGAGAAGGTTCCATACCGACACCATAACAAGCGTGGACCTCGACAGATGGCTCAGGCAGAATAAGTAGACTCTCAGCACCGGGCCGGAGGGAGGAGGAGAGCAGCCCGCCGAAAAGGCGAATCTTCCCCCTCTCCCAGACATAATTTCCTGAAAACCTCACAACACGTTCTCCTTTTGCCGATCAGGAACGCCGCACCATTCCGAAACTCCGGCCTGCAGGAGGTCACAACTCTCCACTATTTGCTGGCTTTACGACCCGGCAACCTGCACGATTGCGGCAGTTCTCAAAGAGACGCCTGAAATCGGTCCCGAAAAAGTATCATTCAAGGTGACGCTCATCCCGTTCCGCAAAACAACTGAGAGAAAAAAAGGGCAGCGCCGGGAGATGCGGAGTCGCCCACGAAGCAAGCCCCAAACAACCCGGCGGGGCTCCGTATCCGTTAGCCTCCCGCAACCGGCGGAAAGACAGCCACCTCGTCTCCCTCGGAGAGGAGAGTCCTGTCCGCAGCAGCAGCCGGAACCCTTTTTCCATTCCGCATCAGGATAACAAAATCACGAAACGCTCCGTGTTCGTCAAAGATCGATCCATAGCCTTCGCTGTTCTGCGACGCAGCATCCCGTATAAGATCGGAAAGCGACGTATTCTCCGGTGCATCGACGACCCGGCTTTTTCCGAGCAGTTCCCCGAACCGGGCAAAGAAACGAAGAGTAACTTTCATAGTGCATCTCCCCCGTGTCTGGTCCTCCCGCCGCAAACCTCGCAGGACGGGTTCCGTTCAAGTGCAATCTCTTCCACCACAGACCGCTCCCCATCCCAGAGGAGAAGACGATCTGCAAGCAGCTCGCCCGTCCCGACAAGGTATTTGATCACCTCGGTGGCCTGCACCATGCCGATGAATCCCGGCGTAACCCCAACGACCGGAAATACTTCCTTTTGCGGGGGGTTCGGGAACGTACACCGAAGACATGCGGTTTTTCCGGGAAGAATCGTGGTTGCCTGCCCGTAGAACCCCCGGATTGCACCGTGAAAGAGGGGGATCTTCTTCTCAAAGGCAACCTGGTTGAGCAGGTAGCGGAGAGGGAAGTTATCCATCGCATCGACGATCCCGTCGGCCTCCCCTACGAGGTCGCGCACGTTCGTCTCGTCGATCGTCGTATCGATAACCTCCACGGCAACGTCCGGGTTGATCTCCCGCAGTTTCTCCTGCGCGGATGCCGTCTTCTTCCTGCCGATATCCCGGTCGTAATGAAGGATCTGACGGTTCAGGTTCGTCCGCTCCACGGTATCCTTATCAACAAGAATAATCCTCCCAACTCCTGCGACGGCAAGGTAGATGGAGATGGGGGAGCCGAGCCCGCCCGCCCCGGCAATGAATATCGTCGCATTCTTCAGCCGCTCCTGGCCTTCTTCGCCAAAGAGCATGATCTGTCGTGAATATCGTTCACGTTCATTCTGTGAAAGCATCAGCATCCTCTCTTCCTGGAATGTCATTCAGACGGTTCGGTTCTTCGAGTGCAAACGCCCGAAACTAAGCGGGAACGAGACTCTTCACCGCACCCGCATCCGCCCTCACAGGAGTAAGCCCGATATTTCAAATTTGCTCCGCGGCACCGGCACTGCCGGATCGGCCTCCTGCATTAAATCGAGGCCAGTCGCAAAGAGCCAGAGCCCGGATTCGAACCGGGATAAAGTTGATCTGCAATCAACCGCGTAGCCACTCCGCCACCCTGGCACAGGGGTTCACAATTGTGAACCCGCTATATTTCTATGCTCCCTCCCACACTATTATAGTTCTTCTTCAGGCAATTCTTTCCACATTTTGGTGAATAGGGACTCAATATCATCATCGAGGACTCTGGTGGGGGGCCGACCCCGCTGATGCAGATGTACAAAATCATTTTGTATTCTCACACCCATTCACAATTGTGACGAGATCACATTTCGGGCAGCACACATGAGGTAACCGTCAATGGATTTACCCTGTCAGAAGATTATATGGGGCGTCCTGCCTGCAATTCGGGCGGCAATCGCGGTGGACCTTGTAAAATGCGGGGTCTCCCAGACCCAGGCAGCACGGCTGATGGAGATCGCTCCCTCCGCGGTCTCCCAGTATCTCTCGGGAAGACGTGGATATCGCGTAGAGTTCAATGAAGAGGCGAAGGAAGCCATCAGGTCTCTTGCATGGGACCTCAAGGAAGGACGGGTGGAGAACCTCGGCAACCGGATCTGCGAGATCTGCAAGCAGGTCCGGGGCGAGGGTGACCGGTGCGGGACCGGGCAGGAATCTCCGGAACCATGAGAAACGATCCGAAACGAGCCCTCCTTGAGCAGAAGATCGCAGGGAAGGGTTCGATGCTCGTTGCCTTCTCCGGCGGCGTGGATAGCGGGCTTCTCGCGGTGGTTGCCGAAGAAGTGCTCGGGAATAAGGCACACTGCATCCTCCTCGACAGCCCGCTCGTGCCGAGAGCGGCGATCGCGGAGGCAGAGGCTATTGCGAAGGAATTCGGCCTGTCGTTCGAGATTGTACGCGCGCCCGATCTCGACGAAAACTTCCGGAAGAACCCCCCGGACCGCTGTTACTACTGCAAGAAGAAGGATGCGG
This sequence comes from Methanoculleus sp. UBA291, assembly GCF_002499755.1. Lineage (NCBI taxonomy): Archaea > Methanobacteriati > Methanobacteriota > Methanomicrobia > Methanomicrobiales > Methanomicrobiaceae > Methanoculleus > Methanoculleus sp. UBA291. Next base: position 3,859 of record NZ_DANC01000010.1, read on the forward strand.
CAATCCTGAAGAAGAAGGCGAAAGAATATGGCTTTGCCGTCGTTGCGGACGGGATCAATCTCTCCGACACGGCCGAGCATCGCCCCGGCCTTGCGGCAAGTTCTGAAGAAGGAGTGGTGCATCCCTTCATCGAGGCCGGTCTGACAAAGGAGGATATCAGGCGCATTGCACGGGAAAGCGGCCTCCCCTTCTGGAACAAACCTTCGGCCGCCTGCCTCTCTTCCCGCATACCCTACGGAGAGGAGATCACCGATATAAAGCTTGGAATGATAGAATCTGCCGAAGAACTCCTCCATGAACTCGGCTTTGGCCAGGTCAGGGTCAGGTGCCACGGAACGATAGCGCGGATCGAGGTCGAACCGAAGGAGATGGAGCACCTTCTTATGGAGCGCGAGACGATCGTCGCCGGGTTCGAAGAGGCCGGTTTCTCCTACATCGCGCTCGACCTCATCGGATACCGAAGCGGGAGCATGGACGAGGTGCTTTAGGCTCCCGGGGGAGAAAATTTTTCTTTTCGCCCGAGCAGCCGGCAGACCTGGCAGACCTCGCCGGTCGTGGGTTCGCCGCAGATGCGGCAGGTGCCGGGCGGGCCCTTCGGCTCCGTCGGGCGGGCCGAGCGCCGGACCCCGTCGCGGAACTGCAGGAGGCGGCCCATCGTGCCCGGGTGGCGGTGCTCCAGCCCGGCAAGCATCGACCGCACCTCCGACCGGAGCGCGGTGACGGCGTACGGGCACTCGGGCAGGTCGCGGAAGTAACCCCGGAGAAGCAGGTAGGTCGTGATCTCTTTCTCGGAGAGGACAGAGAGCGGTTTTATCCGCGGGACGAAGTGCCCGGGTTGCCCGGTCGAGGTATCGTGGATGATATGAGGCAGGTCGCCGCGGAGCACGTTCATGAGGACCGACTGCGCCTCATCGTCGAGGTTATGGCCGGTAGCAAGTTTCGTCGCACCGATCTGCTTTACCGCTTCGGCGAGCGCACGCCTGCGCAGCACACCGCAGACGGTGCAGGCCCGCCCCTCCCTTCCGGCAAGTATCCTGTCGAGATCGTCTCCGAAGATATCGACGAACGTGACGATCACATGCTCGACGCCGAGTTCATCCGTCAGAGCCTTTGCGGCCGTGATCGTCTCCTCGCGGTAGCCTGCGATGCCTTCGTCGACGGTGACCGCGATGAGGCTTCCTCCCAGCGCTGGCAGGAAGCGGTGGAGCATCAGGAGGAGGGTGGTACTGTCCTTTCCCCCGCTCAGGCCGACGGCGATCCGATCGCCCGGGGATACCATTTGTCCGCGCATCATGGCGGCGAAGACGCGAGCCTCGGCGTCTTCGATGAAGTGACTGGCGCATAACCGCCGCTCCGGCTCGATGAGGTGAACGACCGCAGGTTCACTGCACCGGGAGCACCGGTTCGCCGCGGGAGGCACCGGTTCACCCGCCGTGCGAGAACTGGATGACCTGGATCTCGTCGTCCTCTCCCGCCGTCACGTCCTCGGGGACGACTCTGCCGTTCTTCACGACGATCACGGTCGTCGGGTTGATCCCGAGTTCAAGGAGGAGTTCCTCTATCGGTATGGGGGGGCGGGAGACCGTCCGCGCGCTTTTATTCGGAAGAATGATCCGCATACGTCTCTAGAGCGTTGATCCCGCTACCCCATAAATATCCTCTAAGCAGCAAGAATACGGCAGATACGCCCTCAACAGCAGACCGTGGATCTCCCTTCCAGTCGATGTATTGCAGGTCAGGGGACGCACCCATCCTCGCTCTCGTAGTGCTGCAGGATCGAGAGAGCGGCATCCCGACCGAGCCGATCCGCGATGAAGGTGAGGAAGACCTCGATATACCCGGGAGGGACACACCCGAGACTCTCGCTTCCATCAAGTATCAGCCCGGTGAGATATCGGAGGTCGTCGTCGTCAAGTCGCTCCAGCCGCTCCCGGAAATCGGCGGAATCAGCCGCGTAATGGTTCGCAAGCGGCGGAAGAATAGATCGATACGGCCCCCCCGAACCCGCACAGGCCAGCCCCGTGCACTCCGGAGCGGCTTTCTTCAGGATCATCGTGTCCCGTTCGGATAAAATTCGCGCCATGAGATCTCCTCCGTGGGGGCCGGAAAATCCAGCCGTGCCACACATTAACAATTGTTAAGTGTACACAGGGATAACAGTTGTGAACAAGATTACACCCTGACCAGAAGAGGTTGTGATACCATCCCGTCTACCAGTCTCGATCAAACGCTCATCGAACGGATCGCCGAGTTGAAGGAGGAGCAGAACGCCGTCATCCTCGCACACAACTACCAGGTCCCCGCGGTTCAGGAGGCCGCCGACCTCGTCGGGGACTCGCTCGAACTCGCACGGGCAGCGGCGACGATCGATACCGATGTCATCGTCTTCTGCGGCGTCGACTTCATGGCCGAGACGGCCGCAATCCTCTCGCCGGAGAAGACCGTCCTTCTCCCCGCAATCGATGCCTGCTGCCCCATGGCCGAGATGGTCACCGCCGGCGAGGTGCGGGTGCTCCGCGAACGTTTCCCGGAGGCCGCCGTCGTCGCCTACGTCAACACCTCCGCTGCGGTCAAAGCAGAGAGCGACATCTGCTGCACCTCCGCAAACGCCGTTGCCGTCGTCGAGTCGCTCGCAGCGGAACAGGTGATCTTCCTCCCGGACAGAAACCTCGGCCGCTACGTCGCCCGGTTCACGAAGAAGAAGATCCTTCCCTGGGAGGGCTACTGCATCGTCCACGACCGGATGACGGCCGACGAAGTGACGGCCGCACGCCGTGCCCATCCCGGTGCCGAGGTGCTCGTCCATCCAGAGTGCCCGCCTGGGGTGATCGACCTTGCCGACCACGTCTTCTCGACCTCAGGGATGGTTCGGCACGCCTGTGCGAGCCCCGGGCGCGAGTTCGTCATCGGCACTGAGGTCGGACTCCTCCACCAGCTCGAGAAACGGTGCCCGGGAAAAATGTTCTACCCCCTCTCGAGCCGGGCAGTCTGCGTCAACATGAAGAAGACCGGTCTACCGGAGGTGCTGGCGGCCCTGGAACACCTCGAACCGCGGGTGCTGGTCCCGGAGGATATCGCCGCCCGGGCGCGGGTGGCAATCGAGCGGATGCTGAACCTTCCCTGATATAATTTCGAACGGGTTTCAGAGTTCCCTAAGAGCGTCCCTTTTGCCTGACGAACCGGTCCCAGTCCCAGGGTTCGTCGAGTACCTGCACCTCGACGTCCCGGACGCCGTTTACGTCGAGCACCCGGCGCCGGACCTGCTCCGTAAGGTAGTCGACGAGCGGACAGGCGGTGGTGGTCAGGACCATCTCCACGAGCACCGATGAGTCCTGGACGGTGATCCCCTTGACGAGGCCGAGGTCGACGACGTCGATCCCGACCTCCGGGTCGATCACCTCTTTGAGCGCCTTCCGGACATCCTCCTCAAGCGCGATCTCCTCCTGGCGTTTTCCGGCGCCGGCAAACACCCCGGACCGTTCCATGGCCCGGAGCCGCTCCTCGATCCGGTTCTGCCGGTCGAGCAGGCGGCTGACCACCCGGAGCATCGGGTCGGGAAGGTCGCCGTGGTCGAGGTCGCGCTCCCCGGGGCACTTCGGGCCGGCGATCCTGCCCGGAACGCCCACGACCGTCGCGCCGGCGGGGATGGAGCGGATGACGACCGAACCTGCTCCGATCTTCGCCCCGCGCCCGACGGTGACGGGACCGAGGACGCTCGCTCCCGTCCCGATGACGACGTTGTCCTCGATGGTCGGATGCCGTTTCACCCGTTCGAGCGCGGTGCCGCCAAGCACCACGCCCATGTAGATCAGGACGTCGTCGCCGACCTCCGCCGTCTCCCCGATCACGACGCCCGAACCGTGGTCTATGAAGACCCGGCGGCCGATCTTCGCGCCGGGGTGGATCTCGATCCCGGTCAGCGCCCGGGCGAGATGTGAGATGAGCCGGGCCAGAAAGTAGAGCCGGTGGCAGTAGAAGACATGCGCGATCCGGTGCGCCCAGACCGCGTGGAGGCCCGGGTAACAGAAGATCACCTCAAGCGTCGACCGGGCCGCCGGATCTTTTTCAAAGACCGTCCGGATGTCTTCCCTGATGCTCACCGCATCTCACCCATAACTTCACGCTTCAAAGAGATCGGTCGACAAGTAACGCTCGCCGGTATCCGGGAGGATCACGACGATCACCTTCCCCTCGAACTCCTGCCGGGCGGCGACCGCGCAGGCGGCGTGGACTGCCGCTCCAGACGAGATGCCGGCAAGAATCCCCTCTTTCGCGGCAAGCAGGCGGGCCATGGCAAAGGCATCCGCGGAGGCGACCTGAAGTATCTCGTCGACGAGGTCGGTCCTGAGGACGCTCGGCACAAACCCCGCCCCGATTCCCTGGATGCGGTGCGGGCCGACCGGCCCGCCCGAGAGGACGGGAGATTCGGCAGGCTCGACGGCGATTGCCTTAAAGGAGGGTTTTCGCGCCTTGATGACCTCGGCGATCCCGGTGATCGTCCCGCCCGTTCCGACGCCGGCGACGACGGCGTCGACGGTCCCGTCGGTATCCCGCCAGATCTCCTCGGCCGTCGTCCGGCGGTGGATGGCAGGGTTTACCGGGTTATCGAACTGCCGGGGCACGAAGTAGGTGTTCGGCTTTTCGGCGGCGATCCGGGCCGCACGGTTGACCGCACCTCCCATCCCCTCGGCCCCGGGCGTGAGGACGACCTCAGCGCCAAACGCTGCGAGGAGTTTACGCCGCTCTATGCTCATTGTCTCGGGCATCACCAGTATAAGCGGGTATCCGCGGGCCGCGCAGACGAATGCGAGTGCAATCCCCGTGTTTCCGCTCGTCGCCTCGATGATCGTCGTGCCTTTCCGGATCTCCCCGGTCCGCTCGGCTTCATCAATCATCGCAATCCCGATCCGGTCTTTCACGCTCCCCATCGGGTTGAACGATTCCACCTTGGCGAGGACCGTCGCCCGGGAGCCTTCCGTCACGCGGTTCAACTGGACGAGCGGCGTGTTCCCGATCGTCCAGGTGATATCATGATATATCTTTCCCATAAATATCAGCCTCCTTTCAATCAATCATGGTATTTGAATCAGCCGTACCGACATCTCCCCGCCGTCCCTCGAAGGTTATGCGCATCGCCCTATCAGCGTACTGATGGCATCGCTCGATATGAGGCCGATCACCCGCCGGTCGGCGTCGACGACGGGAAGAGCGGATATCGAGCGCTCCTCCATCCTTCGAGCGGCCTCCGTGACCGACTCGTCCGGGGAGGCGGTGACAACCGAGCGGGACATGATCTCGTCGAGGCTTCCGTAACCGCAGGCGACCGCTTTCGCGATATCCCAGGAGGTGACGATTCCGACGAGATCACCCCGTTCGGCAAGCACGGGAAGGTGATTGACGGCATTCTCGATCATGATCCTGGCTGCATCGTTAATGGAGGCCCGTTCGACGATGGTCGGGGCACCGGTCTCCATAACGTCCCGGACGAGCAGGTGATCGAGGAACGCGCTGATAAGGTAGTTCAACTGCCCGTTCTCGAGGAGGAAGGCGTCGTGCCCGTAGTTCGATCGGATCTCACAGTACTGGACGTCGACCCCGTTTGCCGCCAGGGCATTGACGATCTCTTCGGACTGATACGGCGGGTAGAGCCAGTCGGATGAGACCGAGACGACCAGGAACGAGGCCTTCACTCCGGAAAAGCCGGCGGCGAGTGAGTCGTCCACAGCGAGGTCGAAGTAGTCGAGCGCCCGGGTGATGTAGAGGTAGGAGTTGGGGTCGAACCGCCGGGTGAAGGTGTCGCCCTGATGATGGAGGTAACTCTCGACCTGGAACTCGGTGGCAAACCCGTAGCCGACGGATTCACGGTCCTGCAGGTTCCGCCCGAACTTCTCGCGCATCGCTCCGTCGGAGAGGTAGGTGATGTGCCCGATCATCCGGGCGAGTCGAAGTCCCTGCACCGGCGGAGAATCGGCCGGGTAGTCTCCACCCGCCCATGCGGGATCGGTCGTGATCGCCTGCCGCCCGACCTCGTTGAAGGCGATCTGCTGGGCGGTTGAGCGTGCGGTCGTGGCGATGGCGATCACCTTCCGAACCGCCTCCGGGTAGGCGACCGCCCACTGGAGCGCCTGCATCCCCCCCATCGAACCGCCGGCCACCGCAGCGAGGCAATTGATCCCGAGGTGCTCTATCAACCGCTTCTGCGCCCGGACCATGTCCCTTATCGTGATCACCGGAAACGTGAGAGCGTAGGGCCGTCCCGTTGCGGGATTAGCGGAAGCCGGCCCCGTTGACCCTTTGCACCCGCCGATGACGTTCGAGCAGATGACATAGTAGCGGTCGGTGTCGAAGGCCTTTCCGGGCCCGACGACGCCGTCCCACCATCCGGGCCGGGTCTCGCCTTCGTGGAAACCGGCAGCGTGCGCATCCCCGGTGAGAGCATGGCAGACCAGGATCGCGTTGCTCTTCTCCCGGTTCAACCGCCCGTAGGTCTCGTAGGCGATCGTCACCGGCGCGAGGACCGCGCCGCTCTCGAGGGTGAGGGGTGCGGGGAAGGTGGCGTATTCCGTCCTCACGGTGCCGACTGATCCGGGCATCTCACGCATCCCCGAGCGCCTGATTGAGGGCTTCGATGATATCATCGCAGAGGGCAGACGCGCCCGTCCGGCAGTGGTTCGTGCTCATGCTGGTCCAGTCCCGGTTGCAAGGGGGAGATCGTACTTCGCGGCGATCTCCTGGAAAGCCTCCGTCAGGTAACGGATCTTCTTCCAGGAAAGGCCGAAGGTGTTCAACTTCCATGTCCGGGTGGCGCCGGCAAACTCGCCGACGATTCCCCGCCGGGAGAGTTCGTCGGAGAGGAAGAAGCCCCGCCGCTCGTGAGTCGACGCGACCCGGTCGAAACTCCCGGTAGTGTCCACTTTGGTGAGGGTGTGTTTCCGCGGGTACTCCGAGAGGACTTTCGTGCCCTCTATGGCAAGGAGACCGTCGATGAAGTAGTTGGACTTCTTCACTTCCTCATCCCAGCGGAGGGTACGCTCCCGGACGGTCGGGAACGAGGCGATCATGGCGATGAGGTTCGCCCCCATGAGGGTGCACCCGAGCATTTCCACCTCCTTGATGCCGAATTTCCGGTGGGTGAGGTCCCCGGTCATTGCCGTGGTCCGGAAGACCCGCGGCGCCCACTCGGCGGTGGCGGCGATGACCCCGGACGGAGCGGGGGAGGCCATGCTCTTATGCCCGGACCCGACGACGAAGTCAGCCCCGAGCGCTTTGCCGTCGACCGGCATGACGCCGACAGTGTAGGCGCCGTTGACGAGGAAGGGGATGTCGTACTGGTGAACGACCTTTCCAATACCGGCGACGTCGTGAACGTTTCCGAACAGGTAGTCGACATGGTCGATCATGGCGAGTGCCGGGGTCTTCCCGGTCTCCCGTAAAACGGCCTCGATCTTTTCGGCGACGGCGTCGGGGGTGACCAGGTTCTGCTTTGAGACCGGGACCTCCTTCACCGCACCCCCCGCCCCTTCGACAGCCAGGAACTCCGTGTAGTGGGCGAGGGCCGAGACGATGACCGGGTCGCCCTTGCCGACGAGCGTCGAGGTGACCGCCTGAAACCCCCTGCGGGCCCCGGAGACGACACGGGCAACATCCATGTTCAGAAACCGGGCCAGGTCTTCGTGAAACGCTGCGATGGGGGGTTTGGTGATCTTGTCGAGACGGAAGGGCTTGCGGCAGGCGTCGCAGGTGGAGTAGCCGTCGCCGTAGGCGATGAGCGCCTTCCTCGCCTCGGGGGTCAGGCGGCCGGCGGCCTGGATCGGCTGGATATTGATGATTTCCTCCTCCCGATTCCGGATACCGAGGCTGCCCGCAATCTTCGTGACCGACGGGGAGCCGGTCCCCGCCTCCAGGTCGTCGAGGATGGCGCGGACCCGGGCGACACCCGCCCGGATTGCCTGCTCTTCGCCGGGGTCCGGGCCGGTCGGGAGCGCCTCCCGGAGCACCTCCCGGATATCCTCAAGCGCAAAGAGTGCTTCGAACGTCTTCTGAACCTGTTCTTTCATCGTGAGACCTCACAAAAAGCCGAGACCCGGAGTCGAACCGGGATAGAGTTGATCTGCAGTCAACCGCGTAGCCGTTCCGCCACCTCGGCAGGGTTCAGGATTAACAATTGTTAACTATACCTATGATAGGTAACAATTGTGAATACTTATACCTTAGGGTCATTCCGCACACTAGTGAGGGAGAACGAGCAGGAGAAGAAGAGAGCAAAAAAGCAGGTTTTTTATCCCGGTGGGACCTATCACCGCTCATGAGTGAGACTAACGGTCATTTCGAGGGAGGACGCTGGGTCCTTAACCCTGCCCCCGAGCCGGAACCCGAACCGGCACCGGCCGCTCCCCACGTTAAAGAACATATGCACGAGGCATCTCAATCGGTCAGGAGGGCGGTCAACGATGTGATGAACGCGGGCCACCATCTCTTCGGAACACCTGAAGGCCACGAATATATCGAGCAGGCGGCGCGAAAGGCAGGGGAGGACCTGGAACAGGCGGTTAGCGCCTGGGCGGAGTCTGCGCGGCAGGCCCTGCGGAGGCGGTGAGGTACTCCCTGACGCGGGCGACGACCTCGGGGTTCCTCGGCAACCGGGTGTGGCAGTAGTGCTCCGGGTTCCGGACGAGGTTCGCGGGGTCCTTCGGGAGCACGTCCACCGCCGCACCGGGGAGGCAGGAGTCGCTGTGGGGGACGATGCCGTCGCCGGCATACGTCGCCCGCCACCCTCCGCCCGGGGCGAACTCCCAGGTTTTGCCGTCGAAGGCCGGAAAGAACGCCGGGGCCGCGGTGAGGTTCGCGCCGAGGATGACCCGGTAGGCGATATCGTTGCGGGTCCCGGCGGCCCGGAGCGCTGCAACGATCCGGCTCCCCGGCCGGAATTCCTGGACCATGGTGTCGTCGTCGGGGGCGTAATCCTCCGGCACGAAGACCCCGGCGAGGCGCCGGATTACCTCAGGACCCCGGTCGGGGTCGTTGAAGAGTTCGGCCATGGCCGAGCCGTTGTTCGGGGGGCCGATCCCGACCAGGAGCCGGACCTGCTCCTCCCGCCTGTTGCCGTCGAGGACTTCGAGGAGGTACCGGGCGATGCATGTCCCGAGCGAATGGCAGACGATGTCGATCGGGCCGTCGTATCCGGTCTCCTCCCGCTTCGTGCGGATGCAGTCCCGGAGGGCAAGGGCGATCGTCTTCGTCCCGGCATCCTGGACGGGCGTATAATCGAACTTCCAGACAGGGACCGCGGCCTCCGAGAGCGCGGGGGCGAGGCGGTTCCAGATGCCGGGATGGCTCCGCCACCCGTGGACCAGGACGGCCGGGCATCTCAGGTTCGCTGGAATGGTATTACGCCTCCATCTCGCTGATAGCGGTTCATTCCTTCATGATCTGATGATTCTCTACGAAGAAGATTTCGACGGAAGGACTATCCTGCCGTCATCCCTCGCGGGAGATCCACCCGGAGCACGGTCTCACAAAAGGGTAAATCAGTCTCTTTTCCAGGTACCCCCTTTTGAGGCGGAACGGCAAGCCCGATATCCTTTGCGTGGGCACTGCCCGGCGAGCCGGCTAACTCACCTCAATCCGATATTGATACTTCCTGCCGATGTCCCCGTCCAGCGTGATGCTAACTCTTTTTGTCTCCCCCGCGGGGATGAATACTTTTGTCGAGACCTGGTCGCGGGTGAACCCCTTCTCCTCATCGATCAATGCTGCCGTTACGGTGACATCGCCGTCGCCCCCGTCGTTCTGTACCTCCGCGTTGACGTTGTACATGAGTCCCTTGGAGAGGCTGATGTCCGTGGTTGCCGAGTCCTGCACGACCCTGGGGTTGGGGCCGCCCAATCCCATGCAGCCGGTTGCCAGAACAAGAACTGCAACCAGACCCAGAATGAGGATTCGCTTGCTCATGATGAGTATTATGAGCCGTATCGACATTTAAAAATAAGGTAACTGACAGATTGCGCTCATAGCGTTGAAGATGATGAATTGCCGGCCGGGAATGCGGCCGTTGGTCACGGTCTTTTCGGGTCTCACGGCAAGTGTCCGTCCCTTCCCCGGTACCTGAACCGGACCTTCTCCGGGAGGATGCTCTGCCGGAAGACCTGTTCGAAGTAGCGGTCCGTCATCCCGGCGATGAAATCCCTCGCGAGTTCTGCCGGGCGAGCGGCAGCGATATATGCCGGAGATACCCACGGCGCCCGGATCAGGTCCTCATAGACCGGCGAGGCCTCGCGCTCCTCCTCGATATCCTCACAGATACGCTCGAAGAGATACCGGAACATGAACCGGATCTTCCCCTCGTTCGCAAGAAGCCTCGGGTTCTCGTAGATATGATGCAGATTGAACTCTTTGAAGGCCGCCACGCACGCCGAAGCTTCGGCCGAGAAAGAGATGCAGTCGGCGTCGTAGCTGTTCGCGACGATGTCCTTGATGAGGACGTCGAGCACCGTCCGGTTGATACCCGATAGGCCCTCCCTTTTCGTGAGCCCGAAGAGAGCTCTACATCTCTCCGGGAATTCTGCGAGGTCGGCGTCGCCGATGACCTCAACCTCGAGGGCGTCCGCAAGGTCGCGGCCAAGATAAGAGATGCTGTCGGCGATCCTCACGACGCAGCCCTCGACGGTGAGGGGGAGGGCGTCGCCTCCGCGCTCGATCTTCTGCAATTTCGCGGCAAACGAATCCCAATCAGCCTCGCCCTCGACGGCGAGGCTTTGATCGTGGACCTCGCCGTTATGGCAGAGGATACCGTCCAGCACCTGCACCGTGAGGTCGCAGCCCTCGACGCCGTCGAGAAAACGGACGCTCTGAACGTTGTGCCGGAACCCCCCGATCCTGTGCTCCCGGCAGAGTTCGTCCAGGCAACGCTCCCCGAGGTGGCCGTAGGGCACGTGGCCGATGTCGTGGCCGAGGGAGATCGCCTCGATCAGGTCCTCGTTCAGGCTGAGGGCTCTTCCAATCGTCCTTCCGATCTTGGAGACGAGCTGGACGTGGAGGACGCGGTGGGTGATGTGGTCGTTCTCGACGAGGTAGAAGACCTGGGTCTTGTCGATGTAGCGCGAATACGCCTTCGAGTGGACGATCCGGTCGGCATCCCGGAAGTACGGCGGACGGATCACCGGTTCCTCGGGTCTTTTACCGGACCTCCGCAGGTAATCGGCGTTTCTGGTCGCCCGAGACGAGAGGAGTGATTCATGGGCGGCCATGTTCCGGGTCATCCGGTCGTAGATGCTTTTCGGGATCTCCATCGGGTATCCTCCGGGACGGTACTCCTGTCCTGAGGTCTTCCAGTAAGGAATTCTCGGCAGGGAGAGGGGATAGGGTTTTCTCTTTTACCCGAAGGCGTCCGGCGTTGAGGCGGGTCCATGTGTCTTATATTCCGGCAGTTGCAACCTCCCGGCATGTATCCTGAAGTAATCATCCACAACAGCGTGAGCCTGGACCACGCTGTAAGGGGCTTCGACGTTGACTTGACCTTGCACTACGGCGCACTTCTCGCCCTCGAACCGGGAGCGGTCCTTGTGGGTTCGGCCACGGCAAAATCCGGGATCGAGATGTTCCTCGATATCACGCAGTCGGAGTCGGAAATCGACCGGCATCGACCCGAAATGCAACCGGACGACCGCCGTCCCGTCAGCGTCTTCGTCGACAGCAGGGGCGTGCTCAAAGACCTGCTCCACTTCTACCGGAACATGAAATACACCCGGGATGTCATCGTCCTTGTCGCGGAGACAACGCCGGAAGACTACCTCGACTACCTTCGCGAGCGGGAGTATCCGTTCATACGGTGCGGTAGGGAGCGGGTGGATCTTGGGGCGGCGCTCCGGGAACTCCGGGAGCGATTCGGGGTCGCGCGTGTGGTCTCTGATTCCGGCCCCGACCTAAACGACGTCCTGATCCGGGAGGGGATCGCAGATACGATCAGCCTGATCGTCCACCCGGTCATCGGAGGCGACGGAGAGAAGAGATTGTTCGACCGGATCGAGGACCGGGTGGCGCTGAAATTGCAGAAGGCCGTGCCGATGGAGCGGGGCACCGTTCACCCGGTGTATACGGCAAAGAGGTGAGCGGGCGATCCCGACCTCCCGGTCGGTGCCCTGCCGGAAAGTTACCTGCGGCTCCAGTCATTCAGATGCGGCAGAGCACCGGAACACCTCAACATTTATTATTCTACTCTTCCAAGATACCCGTGCAGACGAGAGAGCGGCAGGGGTGATGGACGGTAATCAATATCAAACGGCAATACATCGTAGCCGACGACGACAGAAAGGTCGGGGTCGTTCTCGACATCGAGACCTTCGAGAAGATCGAGGAACTCCTCGAGGACTACGGGCTTGCGTTCTCTATGGAAGAGGTCGAGGAAGAAGAGGCCCTCTCGCTCAACGAGGCTCAGCAGTGCTATGCGCGTATGAAGAAGCGATAGCATGGCCCTTTGCCGCTATAAGAAGACGTTTTTGAAGGATCTGGCAAAGGTCCATCCGGACTATCGGGAAAGAATCGAGGCTCTGGTGTTCGAGAAGATCCCGGCGTCGGAGAATTTTCTTGCAGAGTTCGACGTCCAGAAGACCCGGGGCTATCAGGATTATTACCGGATTCGGGTGGGACAATACCGGAGAGGTTGCCGGAGACAGGACGAAATTCTCATCTTCTACCGCGTGAAGAGCCGTGAAGAGATCTATAGCGTCTTTCCCTGAAGAGCTCCGGATCGGAAATTATCGGCCGGCCTTCACTCTTTCTTGGCGGCGGCAAAGCCGGTGAGAAGCGCCCCGGTGACACAGGAGACCAGGCCGAGGGTCCTGGTGTGCGAGGAGGCGTTATCCGTTTTTGACAGCACAAGAGGGAGGCCGCTCCGCCCTCCGTCACTCTCCCGGAAACGCCATCGTGGTGCAGATCGCGTTCTCAGCCCTGCCCGTATCCTGCCGGCTGAACTGGACCACGACCGGCACGTCCGACTCGATCACCGCCGCGTAGTCCGTGTCGAGGGGCATCGCCTCGGGGTTGATCAGGTCGTTGAACCGGAAGTTCCGGACGCGCTCCGCTGCCACGTCGAGCGGATAGGGGCCCACCGGGTCGCGATCAGTGTAGAAGATCGTGATCTGGAGGTGTGCGTCCCGATCCGTGGCGTTGAGGACGGAGAGGGAGTCGTTGCTGGTGCAACGGGGCTCCTTCCCGGTGCTGTAGAGGGGAATATGCCCGCCGGGCACCACCCAGAGGGTGCGGCCGATCGGCTTCATTCGCCGCCCTCCAGCAGGTCGTAAAGGGGAGGAGTCATGAATACGCCGCCGGGGTCCATCTGCCGGCGGATCTTCCTAAACCGGTCCCACTCCGGGTAGAGCGGCCGGAGGTCGTCCGCTTTCAGCGTGTGCTTCTTCGCCCAGTGAGGCCGCCCTCCGTATTCCACGAATATCAGCTCGATATCCCGGAAGTAATCCCAGAAAGGCAGCGTTGCGTTCTGATGAAGGGAGATGGTGACCGTCGGGCGCCCGGAAGCCACCGAGAGGCAGGAGTCGTCCGGGGCGACGGTGCGGTAGAGCACCCGCCACCCGACGTTCCTGCGGTGCTTCTCCAGCACGGCCGTCCGCACCCTCTCGAAGCACTCGTAGCCTGTCTTTGCAGGCAGCGCGTACTCCATCTCGTGGAACTTGAGGCTGCGGCTCTTCGAGAGCATTCGGTGTGCCGGACCGGTCCTGTCCTCGACGAGGGTTGCGTATGGGATATCGTCGGGCCCTTCGCCGGGCCGGTTCCAGGTCCGGAGTTTTACGGTGTCGCTCCTCGGATACCAGTAGAAATCGAAGTTCCGGTTCTCCGCTATCAGATCTTCGAGGTGGAGGCAGCACCGGTCGATCGTCGTGCACCACTCCCGTCGCCGGAGATCGTATGCCGACAGGAGGCGGAGGCGGAGGGCGGTGAAGATGCCCAGCGTGCCAAGCGAGACCCGCACCGCACGCACGAACTCAGGGTCCTCCTCGATAGAGAACGCCATGATCTCCCCCGCGGCGGTGAGGAGCCGTCCGCCGACGAGCATACAGGAGAGGCTCTGCATGCTGCGCCCCGTTCCGTGCGTTCCCGTGGCAATCGCCCCCGCCACCTGTTGCACGTCGATGTCGCCGAGGTTCGGCACGGCGAGTCCGTGGGCGTGCAGGGCGTCGCCCAGAACGTGGAGGGGCGTCCCCGGCAGCACCGTGGCCTCGCTCTGCCCGGGATCGTACGACGCGACACCCCGAAGGTGCGCCAGGGACACGAGGATATCGTCGGTAACAAATATCGGGGAGGAGGTGTGCATCGAACCGATCGGGCGGACGGTCTTTTCCTCCGCCGCCGCACGGCGAACGATCCGGGAGAGTTCCTCCTCGCTCGTCGGCCTCTCGATACGCCCCGGGGTGAACCGGAGACTCCCAGACCAGTTTACCAGTTCTTCGGTCATAGCACCCCTCGCAACCCCGACGGTGCAAAGAGTCCGGCCGCTTCATCCGGCCGGGCCCGCCCACCCCAGGGGTGTTTCCGGATACCCGGCGATGCCTGTGTCCGGGGTTTCGGGTCAGTTACGCAGCCCTCTGTATATAAACCTGTCCGCTCCGCCGGGAGCACCGGGTGTCCGCGAAGTGCACCTCCGTGGCGTCCGCCGGATAGTATTAAATGAAGTGGCGGGCACCCCCACCGGCCATCGAGGCGGCGTCCCGGGTGAGAAGCATGGACTTCCTTTACGTTGCAAATAATGTCATCATCCTCTTCCTCCTGCTCGGCGTAGGGTACGGTTCCAGCGTCACCGGGATACTGAACCAGAACACAACATGCCATCTCAGCAAATTCGTCCTCTACGTGACCCTTCCCGCTCTCATCGTCGCCTCGATGCAGGTGCCGATCACCCCGGAACTGGTCGAGGGGATGCGGGACCTCGCCCTCGCGATCCTCGTATTTTATGCAGTGTCCCTCCCGATCGCCTGGATCGTGCCGGGTCTCTTGAACAGCCCTCCGGAGGAGGCAAGCATCTACAGGTTCGTCCTTGTCTTCTCAAACATTGCTTTTATGGGCTTCCCCATCATCGAGAACCTCTTCGGTACGGAGGGTCTCTTTTATGCAGCCATCTTCAACATCCCGTTTCGAGTCCTGATCTTCTCGATCGGCGTCCTGATGATCACGGGAGCGGGAAGTGCAGGACGGCGGCTCACTCCGGGCGTGCTGGCCAGTCCCGCCATCCTCGCCTCGTTCCTCGGCCTTGCTCTCTTCCTCACCGGCGTGAGGATACCTTCTCCTCTCATCGATCTTCTCGATCTCCTTGGGGGTACGACAACCACGCTCGCCATGGTCGTCGTCGGGAGCATCCTCGCATCCCTTCCCGCCCGGGAGGTGGTGCAGAATCGGAAGGCCTACCTGGTAAGCCTGACCCGTCTCCTCCTGATCCCGGCAGTTCTCTGGCTCGTGCTCCGGACCGTCACCACGGACCCCCTCGTCATCGGTGTGGTCGTCATGCTCGGGGCCATGCCCGCCGCAGCCAACTGCGCTCTACTGGCGGGCGAGTACGGAGCGAACCCGGAACTGGCGTCCAGTATCGTCTTCATCTCGACGCTCGGCTCGGTCCTGACCATCCCCTTCATCGCGACGGTGCTCTTCTGAACGGAGGGGAGGCTGAAATATCTCAGCACTTTCGGCTCCGCTCTGTCGGGATACCCGTGCAGGCGAGGGAACGGCAGAGCTCGTTCTCGGCATCCTTGAGGTAGTCCCAAACGCGTATGAGGCCATTCCGGCCACAGGCTCAACCGATGAAAATCGGTGACCCGGCTCCCCTCTCCACCTTCAAACCGATGTTCATGCGAACGGCGATGTATAGAACCGGGTTCCATAATCCGGCCGCCTGATAAGCAGAATTCGGGCCGGGAGAGCCTTCACCCGCCATTGTAAATAGGATCAGCACTTACAATATTATCATGACTGCATCTAAGCGTATACCGGTCTCAGAGGGGGTATGGGAGGACATCTCCGAGCTCAAACGCCCGGGACAGACGTTCGACGATCTCCTCTCTCACATGGTGGAGCAGGAGAAGAAGCGCCGGTTCATCGAGGATATGGATCGCATCGAGGCAGAAGGGGATTTCGTGGAGCTGAACTTTGACGTTCCGGATACTGATTAACCGCAAGGCCCTTGAGAGTATCCAGAGTTTCCGCCCGAAAAGTCGCCGGATCGTCATGGAGAAACTGAAGACCCTTCAAGAAGATCCGTTCCCCGGCAGCGGAAGCGATAAGGAACGCCTGTATGTGCAGGGACGGGAGGACACCTATCGCCTTCACATAAGCCACACCTTCACGGCCTTCTATCGCATCTATGAAGCAGAAAAAGAAGTTCATGTTCTCGCCGTGGTGCCGATCGAGCAAGCGCACAAGTGGTATGGACGTTTTTGAACTACGCTAACATAGCGCCGGGCTCTATAATCCAGCCGCCCGGTGTGACTTTTTATCACTTCAGTGCGCGGTCTCGGGGCAAGGAAAAAGCTAATTAGTTGAGAATAGAATATTACAGAGTAGTAAGGGGGTTTCCCCACCTTACTTGTTCACGCACTGTGCGACGATCAGAAGCGTTACCAGGCCGATAGCCAGCCACACGGGGATGGCGCCCCTTGTGAATGCACTATCCGGCAGGCAGATGTTGTACACGGGCCTTGCAACCAACTGTACGGTTTTCTGCTGCTTAACCAAATAAACCATTTAACTCACCTGGGAACGGAAGGCTCTTGGTGGTCCTTTCCGCCCCCCTGTGAATTGATGCCGTATCATTACTGATTGCCCCCAAGAGATTTTAGGAATTGGAGAAACAGATATGCTCCTGCCCCTATCAAGCAGATAAGACCAAGGAGTTTGATTAATTCCTCCTGATCCATCTGGTCAAGGGTATTGACGTATTTATTAACGGTATTACGGTTTACACCGAGATGTTGCGCGATCTGCGCGTTATTCATCCCCCTGTTCCGGAGAATCACAATCTCTTTGAGCATCGGTGGGTTCAAGTTATATTTTCTGGCCAATTGGACAAACTCATCATTCGCTCGGTCCATATCGCCCTTATCGAGATTGGATTGCATAATAGTATTTACTACCTGCCGGCATTTAAATCTATTGAATAAAAACAATCTACATGATGAGGCCTTATGCAAAATGCCGTATTATAGATCCGGGGTTCAAGGAGTGCGAGAAAGCCTACGGCTTTAACCGTGGAGAGCATCAACTGCCGAATTTCTTTACAATGAATTTTATTCAAGTGCGACATATTATTCCGGTTAGACGTACTGTGCTCTGTAAGTGCCGGTTTCCGGAATCAGGGAAATCTTTCCGGAGTCCGGGAAAATCTATTATCATCTTTAGATAGTTTAGTGGAAAAAAGATTTATATACCAGAATATCTTTCTTTGGCACGATCCTCTGATCGCGTGATGCGCTCAGGAGACCCGCAATGGAGGTGAAAACGACGGATATTTTGAGATATATCAAAAATTTGCTCATTTCTAATCTACGTTCTGCCAAGGGACCGATAGCAGTGATCTATAGGAAATTGCTTAACTGGATTAAGACCACTGGACCCATGACAATTGTTGGAGAGTCGATCAAACTAATTTTAGAAACCCATAAGCAGAACCCGCCCCAAGCACTCCTTCTCATGGGCGGCGTTGCCATTACAGTATCAATAGTGCCTGTCTGTGGGGTTCTAGCGCTTCAAGGCATACTTGTCCCGGAAATCATTCATGCCTATGTGATAGCTTACTTGGCTCTCTCCGGAGCCAGCGGAATTGCGATGGCTCTCAACCCGGACTCTTCATCGGGCTATGGTCTGAATTCAGGCAAATTTTACACGAACCCATAAGAGCGCCGAGGCGAGGATCACAGGATCGAATTATCGATCCTCTCCTTTCATCCGTAGACTTTCTTTACAATGAATATTATTCAAATGCAATATATTATTCCCGTTAGGCCCCCGGTGCTTCGTGAGTGCCGGTTTCAGGAATCCGGGAAACTTTCTCATCATCTTTAGATTTCTCAGATAGGCTTTTATGTCGGGTGGCACGTTTTGAGGTTATTTGTTACCTAAAATAAAAATATTTTATCACGTATTTTGTTGAAACAAATGGTATAATCACTCAGATGCATCACCTTCCGCGTGTATGATGCGACTTACGGTAACACTCCCATACTACGTATATCAGTCTTTCCACTGGGATGCACCGGATCAACATTTCTTGAAATTTAGAGATATACTTGCCGATTCTTCAAATATCACGATTCTAAAGAGATTAAGATAATCTGGGTTTCTGAATTTCTTTACATCTGTTACCTAAAATTCATCGGGGGTGAGAAAGAGGGTTACAAGAATATGAACTTTTCCACAAGCGTTATGAGGGGTCTAATTTTCCACAGTTATTCATCAAAAAAACTTTAGGAAAGTTATCGCGGGTGCCGGTTGATCCCTTTCTTTCGATTCACGCACCCGAGAAGGGTGCGACGGGGTCTCAAAGCAGCACGTCAGCGACACCGTGCGATTTCAATCCACGCACCTGCGAAGGGTGCGACAACCGAGTGGCCGGACATCTGCACGCCGTGCCTGATTTCAATCCACGCACCCGTGAAGGGTGCGACCGCCAGTTGATCGATTTTTCCGAGGAGATCTATATTTCAATCCACACACCCGCGAAGGGTACGACCACAACCCGCCCAGATCAAACAACGAGAGCTAAACTGGGATGCCCTCGACGACCTCTTCGACGCAGATCGGCGGGATGCCGTACAGGATTGACACTTCTTCCACGACCTGCCTGCGCGGAACCCCATCCCGGAGCCTGCTGGCTACTGTCCGGCGGACATCGTATGCAATTTGCTCGTCTTCATAGACTCCATCAACGTGGCCATATTTTATGAGGTAGCGGCAGGCCTCTTCGGGGGCATTGGCATAGATATATTGTTGAGGTCATCCCAATACTCTCGCG
>NZ_DANC01000022.1:0-2256 GCF_002499755.1 Methanoculleus sp. UBA291
CGCGGCGTTTGTGTTTGGGATGAGCGGGAACATGGGTACGACGAAGACGGTTGCGGCTACTGCACAACAGCAGGGCGCCGATCAGATTATCATCACCTATCAGGGCGGAGCAGATGCAGCAAGCGTTCAGTGGTTGAATGTAACCGCCCCGAATGGAACCGGATATTGGACTCACAAAGATGAGACCAAGTTTGTACTCACCGACACAAATGAGGCAACAAAAAATCTCTCTGTCGGTGCAGCTCTGGTTCTGAACAATGCTGATGATGACTGGTCGGGAAGAGACCACGTCGTTGTGACGGCCCACTTCACCGACGGTGCGGACCAAGTCATCCTGGATACCTATGTCTAACCCTTTTTTTTACGGATCGTGTTCACGCAATTCTCGGCCGTTGTCTTGATGGCTGCCATTTTCCGGCATTGTCACCCCACTTGTATAAGCACCACAGAGCCCTTTCACGACAAACTGTATCAGCACGAAGACGGAGCGAAACAAAGACGATATTGATGTCATCAACTACAGCGGCCATGACAATCGTGGACACAACATTCAGTAGTGTATCAACGTGCAACTGATAACTGATTTCAGAGAATCCTGACCAAATTGCATTGAGCAGCAACTCACGTTCATAGCAAAAAAATCACACAGCAAGAGGGGTTACATTACCAGTTGTTTCGTGGAGCACTACCCAACATTCTAACGCTTCTTTTCCCCATATGATCTGGAGACACTATGAACACCTTCGTACGCACCGTAAGCTTCCTCGCCGCCTGCTTCTTCACTCCCCTCACCGTCTTCATGATCGGAGACAGGATGGGTGCAGGCTTCCGCTTCTCTCTGTTCTTGTACCAGGACACCACCTACGGCGTCTCCCTGATCCCGGTCTGGCGGGAGATCTCCTACGTCACCTCCGGTATTATTACCGGCCGTAGCGCCCTCTCCATTATCCTCTGGCTCTGCGGCACCTTTCTCCTGATAGCCGCAATCATCTACTTTGCCGCCAAGCGGCAGGAGGACTATGAGTCGTTCAGAAAACCCCTCGCCCTCCTTGTGGGAGGAGCAGGGGGCGCCTACCTCCTCTCCTGCATTCTCCAGTACGGTCCTACCCTCCACGGGCCGGCGGGGCTCTCCGTCCCGGTCGGCGTGCCGCTCATCCTTGCCGTCGCGTGGTACATCCTGAGGGCAGAGGACGACGAGGATGAATACAACGAGGAGGACGACTGCGGGGAAGAGGCGGGAGAGGAGGAGTGACGCGATGGCCCGGCAACCGGTTGCCGGTCCTTCTCCTGCTCAAAGGGCAGCCGGGACCGGGCTATCGCAGGTTCGTCGGTCTGCAATCATGGAACCGAGCCGGGACATCTTGCAGCTGGATCCGATTCCTCACCATACCCCGCTGACTTCACCTGTCGATCCACGGTGTGTTCTCCTCCTCTTCACAACCCTGACGGTCGCCCTGGATCAACTTGATTGCAGTTGTTATGCTGCTCGACACCATCCTGAATAGTACGTGGGAGCCAATACCGCTGGAAGCGGTCCAAAAAGTGTATAAGAAGGCATGATTACCCGGCCAGGGGCATACCAGGTGCGCTGTATGCGCCCCCTCATCTATACTTCGTGCCAACTACCGGGACTCATACCAGCCGGTGCTGTGCGCTCTACCGTGCATGGAACGGCATCCAAGGGCTTCATCTCGACAAAGAACCTCTGGTTTTGACCGATGAGCAGATCTCCCGGAAGCGTGGGGTCATCGGCTTGAAATAACGGGATCTGCATCTGCCAGAAAACCGGCATCCCTGTTCCTCCGCCACCGCCTATCGGGCGCCACCGGGCCGTTCCCGTGTAGGTCTGCATGGACTCCGCGGTCGATACGGTTACGACAAACCGCTCCGCATCAATATCAGTGCCATCCTGAGGAACCTTCACCATAACGACGATATACTGTACATGCTGACCGTCGGCACTTGCCTGGATCATAACCGGCTCAACGACCTGGACAACGGAACCGACTTGCTGCACCGCGGAGTAAATAGTCTGTTCCGTTTTCTGCGTCGTGAAGAAACCGGTGCCGAGCGCTACATACGCAAAGACCGAGGCTACGACGATGAAGGCAATGAAAACCATTGCTGCCTCCAGGCCAGTGAACGCCCTATCGTCAGGTGCAAATGGTTTCATTCCCTCCCCCGTTCGCCGGAAAATCAGTACCGACCCCCCGATCTCCTGTAGTTACTGGATCGATGGACGATTATTTGAACGTA
>NZ_DANC01000022.1:2537-5086 GCF_002499755.1 Methanoculleus sp. UBA291
CGTTCTGGCAACCTTCTTCATCGTCATCATAGTATTTCATGTTCATCTATGAGCGATTTATAGCCCGTCCTGTAGTATCGTATTTGAGCCCCCGTCCCATCCGGTGAACCCATAATGAGAACAAAAGCTCTTTCTCCCTGCAACCATGCGAAGAAGACCCACATCGGGTTATCGCAGATTCTTCGACCGGTCAAGAAGACCCGATCTGGAGATCCAGCAGCGGATGCGATAAAGAACGCCTGTATACCCCGTGGCGGGAGGGCACCCATTGCCTTCACATAAGCCGCACGTTCGCGGCTTTCTATCGCGTCTATGAAGTGGAAAAAGAGGTTCGTGTTCTCGCCGTGATGCCGATAGAGCAGGCACGCAGGCGATATGGACATTTTTAGCGCGTTTGCGGAGGCGTGGTCCGATCCTTGAGTTTGTGCAACGGGTTGCTGCACAACCATCCTGGTGAGGAAATGCGATGAGGCCGTGTACTTCAAAGATGCCCATGAGTGAAGCGGGAAGACCGTAACACACGTTTGGGATGTAAAACTGAAATTTTCACGTTTCAGAGAATTTCTGTCCCGAAAATCATGTCGTAATACATATATGGTAGCCAGCAGAGGCTTTATAAAAACATTATCAGATGCCCTATGATCGAGATTTACCCGAACCTGTACATCGGCGACGAGCATGCGTACGAATCAAAAGTCCGGCACGAACCGGGATGGTGCGTGGTCCATGCCTGCAAAGAGCCGTATCATCGCCAGGCGCTGGGGTACACAGGCCGGGCCGCCCCGAAAGACCACCCTGAGTACCTCATCGCGCGGAGAGGAAACCGACTCATTCTGAACCTCGTAGATGCCCCGGACCCGGCTTACATCCCCCGGGAGATCGTCGATACAGCACTGGAGTTCATCGATGCCGGCTTGAAGGCCGGCAACCGGGTTCTCGTCCACTGCAATGAAGGATGCTCACGATCGCCGGGGATAGGGTTGTTGTACCTCGCGAAGTACACCGACAGACTTCCAGGAGGCGATCTCCTCCGGGCTGAAGAAGTGTTTCGATCGATCTATCCGCCCTATAACCCAAAATGCGGCATACGAGGCTACATGGCAATGAATTGGGGGAACTATGCCGGTCATGGCCAGCCCGATCGGGGCGATAAAAGTAGATGAGGTGCGACGGATATGAGTGATATTTCCGTCGATCAGGCAACAGCGGATGCATTGATTGCCACTCCGAAAATCAGGGCAAATGATGCTGTTTCTTACTACCCCGGGGCCGGTGGCTATCTTACGTTACCCCTTCTCTCCCACGATGGACGCGAATCATTCCATCTTGATATTCGGAGAGGTGGGATCGATCTCTTGAAGGGGACATACCAGAACCGTGCGAGGCAGGTGTTAATACTGGTCAGATTGGACTTTGGCGGCGCCCCTCACAGGAATCCCGACGGCAGTGAAATCTCTTCACCCCATTTGCATATATACCGGGAAGGATATGGTGATAAATGGGCATTTGAAGTGCCACCGGACAAGTTCTCACAGATCACCGACCCATGGCAGGCATTACAGGACTTTATGCGGTTCTGCAACATTGTAGATCCTCCGAATATTCAGAGGGGCATTGAATGATCGACGAGATCCAAGGCCTGCTGGATGAGTACTCCCGCTGGCTCAAGGAAAAGACTCAGGTGAGGCAGGTGGATGAGTGGGTGGAGATCACAACGCCCTATCTCGACCGGCACAACGACTATCTCCAGATCTATGCCCGGCGCCGGAACGGCGATTATGTTCTCACCGATGCCGGATACATCTTCCAGGATCTGGAGTTGTCCGGCTGCAAACTTGACAGTCCGAAGAGAAGAGCGCTGCTGATGATGACACTCAACGGGTTCGGCGTGAAACTGAACGGAGATAGGCTTGAAGTGCATACGTCTGCCGCGGATTTTGCACCCGGCAAGCACAACCTGATACAGGCGATGCTCGCCGTCAACGATCTCTTCGGTCTTGCAACACCGATGACCGCGAGCCTGTTTTACGAAGACGTAGTCGCCTGGCTTGAGGCGCACGCTATCCGGTACACATCCAATGTCAAGTTCACCGGCCAGAGCGGATTTGACCACCTCTTTGATTTCATCATCCCGAAATCCCGCAGCCAGCCGGAACGCATCATCAAAACCATCAGCAGTCCGAACAGAAACACGGCACAGGCAGTTGCGTTCTCCTGGATTGATATAAGGGATGCCCGCCCTCCCGATTCGAAAGCTTATGCCATCCTGAATGATTTTGACCACCCAGTCCCGGGGAATGTTCTGGATGCGCTGAACAACTACAGCGTGAAGGCAGTCGTATGGAGCGACCGGGACGCTGTTGCGGGAGAGTTAGTAGCATGAATCCGGTGAGGACCGGGTGCCGACGGATGACGCTGCTCTTCCGTCATCCTGACTTCTCCCTTCTCATTTTGGCCGTGACCCTGGCTGCGGCCCCTGCCCGGGAGTCGGAGCCAGGCGGATGATCGTCTGGAAGCCGTCGCTGGCGGCAAACCCCGGCTCCGGCAGA
>NZ_DANC01000022.1:5315-8133 GCF_002499755.1 Methanoculleus sp. UBA291
GCATCCGCTCGATCCCGGCGCGCTCCAGCCTGCGGCACCTGAGATCCTCCACCGACGAGATGCCTTCGGAGAACTCCTCGATGCTTATTATGGCATCAAGGATGTGACGGAGATACGCGGGGTCCTCCGGCGTCATAGATCACCACGGCATCACGGCGTATTGCGTCGGCAAGGTAAGGGCTCACGGCATTTTCGGTGACGAGATCCACATCTCTCCCGAGAGCCCGGGCAAGTTCGTCCTCGATCCGCACGAGTTCAAAGAGGCTTTTGGGGCGGGAAAACCGGACCAGAATATCGATATCACTTGTCGAACCAGCCTCCCCCCGTGCATAAGAGCCGAAGACCGCGACCCGCTCGGCACCGTTCCGGCTGAGTATCGCGACGATGGTCTTCCGGACCCCCTTCGGCAACCCGTATCCCGCCATGCGCTCGACCTCATCCATAGATTACTCCCGGCCCATCATCAGTCTTTTGGAGCGGGATGCACCGCACCTACCGGTACTTCCGGCCGTTCCGGCAATCGCAACTCGAAAACGCTTCGCGTTTTCTCGAGCTCCTTCCCCGTTGGGGAAGTCGCTCACCTCACCCCCTCCCGGCCGTTCCACTCCCGAACCAGCCTCGCGTAGCAGCCTCGCACCTAACGGTGCTCATACTCCAGTTCTGCGAACTTTCGCACCTCGCAGATGTTCGCCTGCGCCTCCCGCGATCGATACACCGCTTTCCCCGTCCCGCAGACGTCGCACCGGCCGAGTTCGACCTTTGTCCGGGTAAACATTCGGTGGTCGAGGACTCCGGGCAGAGGCTGTGCCTTCGCCGGTCGTTTTGCCTTCTTCAAGCAGTCGTAGCAGAGGTAGAGCCCCCCGCCGCCTCACAACACCCGCGACGTCGGCCGGTGGCCGCAGATGTGGCAGGGCTCGTCCTTTACCGCCGGGAGGGGATGGAGTGAACAACGGGCCGAAGGGCCGGAGTTTGAGCACCGCCAGGTGCGAGTGCCGGGGTTGACCGGGACGGATGATTGCACATTTACACCCGTTTTCACATCTTTACACCCTGATTTACACCCCGAAAATCCGCCATATGGAGCCGGCTCCCAGATCGGCCGGCTATTATCCGGAATACCGGGTATGTTTTCACCGGTGCGGATCTCACGGACACCGGAAGTCGGGTCACCCGCTCCCGCAGGCAGGCTCTCCGTTCCCGGGAACCGGTGTAAATTACTCCTCTGATCGGTACATATCTCTGTACATATCTCTCCAATAGAGCAATCCCCATCATTATGGCCGGAATCTTCGTTTACGCTTTTCCCGGATTGCTGGTGAAAACCGGGTGAAATTGTGAAATCATGAGGACCACCGTTCTGATCGTCCGGGTCTTCGTCCAGCCAGACCGTGGCACCGCTGCTCCAGGCCCGGTAGACCTCCGGGTCAAACGAGAAGTAGTGCTCCCGCCGCCGGACGGTCTCCCCGACCCCGAGCATCTCCCCGGTCACCGTTGCGTCGATGTAACTCACCGCCGGGCATTTCTCCAGCAGGCCGGCATACGCGGCCCGGTTGTTGGTGTAACCGTGGAGCAGCCGGTAGGTCTTCTGGTAGGAGAGGCCGAGGGCGCTCTGGAGTTGCCGGACGGTGAAGGCCTCGACGCCCATCTGTGCCGCCGTTGCGAGCGCCGCCGCCTCGTTCTTCGTCAACTTCGTCTCCTGGCCCCCGGCAGCCCCCGAGAGAGCGCCGTAGAGGGTTGCAGCCGCCGCAAAGTCTTCCGGCCGGGCGATCACCGCCCCGTCGTCGTCGCGGTCCCGCTGGAGGTAAAAGAGCCGGGCGCGGCACTTGATCAGGTCAAAGAGCATGCCCGGGTTCCGGCGGTTCTGGGTTGTGGAGGACTGGATCCGCCGGGCGAAGGGGATCTGGACGGGGAGGACTTCGACTTTGACGGCCTCCCAGATCGCCCGGCAGGTGAGAATATCATCTTCTCTACGGGACTGGCCGGCCGCCTCCGCCTCCTTCATGTGCTCGAAGACCCGTTCGTCCTGCTCAACGGTATCGTCGATCCAGACCGTGAGCATCCGGTTCATCACCTGGTCGTCGCCGATATCCTCGACCTTGGCAAGCCACCAGACGCACCGCTCCGGGATGGTGCAGACCCGGAGTTTCCGCTCGGTCGTGAGGGGCCGGTGCTCGATCGGCTCCCGGAAGTTCGCGGTCGCCGACTTGAGAACTTCCTGGAGGTCGTCGGAGAGGGAGACGTCGTCGAAGAGGAGGACGGTGCCGGCCCGGAGGTCGTCGTCGTAGTAGAGCGCCTTGTTCGAGACGGTGCCCTTGAGTTGGTAGGCCCCGGGGATGAGGTTCTGCATCGTCGTGCAGGCATGCGTTTTGCCTTTGCCCGAGTTGCCGGAGACGGCGACGTGCAGCCCGTTCGTGTTCTCGACCGACTGCGAGGCGAGGGACATCGCGAGACATTCCGCGACGGTCCGGTCGCCGACGTGGCTCCGGTTGAAGGTATCGAGGAGGAAGGCGAGCGGGTCGCCGTGCCGGAGGATCTCGAGGGCACGCTCGCGGTGCTCATCATTGGCCGGGGGAGGGACCGGCTTCTCCTCCAGGTTTCCTGCATCCGGCGGCGACGCCGGTTTTTTCTCCGGCCTCCGTTTCTTTTGCTCGTACATCCCCCGGAGCTCCGGCCAGCGCTGCGCTCCCCCGCCGCAACTCGCGTGATGGCAGCCGGCGAAGACGGCGCCGTTTGCAAACTGGATGGCGAATGCACCGTCGTTGTGGGCCGACGAGAACGGGCACTCCGCGAGGACGTAGAGGGTGCCGCCCTGGTAGGG
>NZ_DANC01000022.1:8372-9543 GCF_002499755.1 Methanoculleus sp. UBA291
TTCCCGCTCCTCTTCTCTGGTTGGAGAGGGTCCTCCCGGGGGAGGAGACCCGCGAGGTGCTGCAGGCGCTCCAGGGGAACCACACCGATCTCGCCCGGCATGGCAAGCAGCTTCGCTCGCCGGTGCGGCCGCTCCGGGGTGTTGTCGCCCTTCCGCGATGCGGTCCCGTAGAGTTTCCAGATCCGGGCGGCGTTGTAGTTCGCGGTATCGACGGTCACGACCTCGTTCGAGAAGAGGGCGTCCAGGGTCGTGAGGACTCCTTTCACGAGCGCGGTCGAGGATTCGTCGTTTGAAAGGTCGATCCTGTACAACAAGTGGGCGCCGTTGCCCGAGTCCGCCCTGATAGGTAAAGGGAATCCCTGCTCCGCGAGGTACGCCGCGATCCGCTCCGCCGCGGCGAGTGCGGCCGCGTGCTCGGCCTCGGTCGACGAGACCCCGCTCGGCCGGACGGGATCGATGTCGACCGGGAGCCAGCGCCGGCGGAGGATATCGACATCTGCCGTGGCGGCGTCTTTGCGGGAGAGCCGTATTTTGATCCGGTTCGCCCGCCGGGCGAGGAGTGCCGGATTCACCGCGTTCAAGGTGACGTAGATCCCGGCGACCGAGGGGTCGGCGTCGAGGGCCTCGACGGCCCGGGTAAGCCCATCATAATCGTCGCAGTAGCCCGAGTGGGTGACGCCGTCGGCGAGCGCCCGGACTTCGACCACGCCACCACCGGGGGCGATGAGCCCTATCGCCCGGTGGATCTCCTCGATCATAGACCTATCTCGAAGATCCCCGGTCTTCTCGGGCTCTTGCCCTCCGGCCAGTCGCCATTCGCACCTCCGGTACTCAAACTCCGTTCCAAAGGAACGTCGTTCTCCGAGATGAGGGGGAAGAGGGGAGCGCTCGCAGCCTCCCCGCGGGCCACCCGCCGAAAAGAGACGAGCGGGACGATGAAAGAGCCTGCCCGGGTGTGGATCACCACCGCCCGGCCTGCTGGGTTCACCGCCGCGTGCCCCTCGATCATCACTTCACCCGTGACGGTGCCGCCTTCCCGCCGCAGCCGCTCCCGGGTGACCGGAGCAGGCCGGCCGGCAAAGATCAACGCTCTCGTATCTTCGGGCGCAATCCGGTAGCGTTCCGCCTCGACGTGGACGACGAGCCCGCCTGATGCCGTACAGGCGAGGGT
>NZ_DANC01000022.1:9862-10891 GCF_002499755.1 Methanoculleus sp. UBA291
ACGAGGAAGAGCGGTACCGGGGTCACGCTTATCTCTTCTGCAGGAGATGTACCAGTGGCGGCCTGGCAGAGCGCGTGGTGGCACTTTGGATCCGGGCTGCCGCCTCTGGGTTTCGATTCGGTTCCTCCCGGGGTTCTCTCAGTCCGGGGCCTGTCGTCGTGTTGCATTTTTTTGTATCTCCCTGCACCGGGATTCTTTCCGGCGCATACATCATCGTCGGGGACCACGGGTTAAAAAGGTGAGTCAATGGCCCCGAATTTAACAACAGAGACTATTTAAACGTTACTTTCTCCAAAATTCGGATTCCAGAGGACCGGGCAGGAATCAACGATTGCGAACCGAATCCGGGGTGATGATCGATCCGGGCTTTTTTGATCCGATGCAGGCGGCGGCCACGTCTCCGGGGTCGTACCGGAGGCGGACCTCCCGCTCCCGCCCCCGGCCCGCTCCGGGCACGAGATCGACGATCCCGGCTTTCGCGAGCCCGTTGAGGTGCTCGTGGTAGGTCGTCTTCCCGACCGGGAGGTAATTCCGCGCCGCCTCAAAGACCGCTCCCGCCGTCATATCTGCCCCTTCCCTGGACCGTTCCGCAATCCGGCGGAGCAGTATGCGCTCGTCGTCCGAGAGCCCCGCGGCACGGGTGGCAAGTACCGGTGCCGCGACCGCCCGGCCGGCAGCCGTCACGTCGCCGGGGGTGACCCGACGGCGGCCGTCCTTCTCCGCCCGGAGGACCGCCAGCCGGACGAGGTCGATCCCGATCCGGACGTCCTGTTCGCCGGCGGCGATGGTGGCGATACGGTCGAGGAGGACCTTTGAGACCACCCGCGGGTAGAGCCCCTGCCGGACGCGGTCGGCAAGGATATCCCGGACCTCTACCTTCGTGTAGGGTGTAAAATTGACCTCGGTCGGGTGGAAGACCGACCGGACGCTCTCGTCGGCTTCTGCGTAGAGGTTCAGGGCGAGGTCGCTCGTGACCGCGAAGACCCCGGGCTTCCGGACATCCCATCGCTCGTAGAGCCGGAGGATCTG
>NZ_DANC01000054.1:0-12275 GCF_002499755.1 Methanoculleus sp. UBA291
CGTTCTTCGGCGGTCCGGTAGTTGGCGTCTGCATACTCGGCCAGTCCCCGGGTATACGTCTCGTCGGCTGAAGAGAGGGCGGTCGCATCGACCTCTGTCTTTTTCTCGGACGTGGTGGTGCATCCTGCCGCAAAGATGAGAAGAAGGGCGGCTGCAACCAGAAGAGCGGTAACTGCATGAGAGTCCATAGACGAAGGGCCGTGCGGATTACTGAAAAACGTTTCTGTTTAAAAAGGCGCCATTCCAGGGAATGCTGGAAATTTATCGGTCTCTGCCGTGCAGGATAACGCCTCAGGGTCTGCAAATCAGGGGGCCCTGTACAACGGCAGGCAGGGGACCGTTCCAACCGACGAGAGCATTTTTGCAGTTTTCCTCGCGCCATCTTTCCGTGACGATTCACCAGGAGCTCTGGCTATCATCACAGGCATTGCGGTCAATCGACACTTAAAACATCAGCATCCAACTCTACGAACTCATCGTCCGCCTCGATGCGGTCCATGTCATCGATGGACCGGGGTTTCTTCTCCTGCTCGACTGGACGGGCAGAGGTCCGGATCACCCCGGCGATCGCTCCTCCTCCATTCTCTTCGCTATCATC
Organism: Methanoculleus sp. UBA291; assembly: GCF_002499755.1. Taxonomy (NCBI): domain Archaea; kingdom Methanobacteriati; phylum Methanobacteriota; class Methanomicrobia; order Methanomicrobiales; family Methanomicrobiaceae; genus Methanoculleus; species Methanoculleus sp. UBA291. The sequence goes on from NZ_DANC01000054.1 coordinate 599, forward strand.
TCCTTCGCCCGACCGATGAGGTACTCCAGTTCGACGAGTTCCCCGGCACTCCCGCAGGCTCCCCTGCTGCATGCTTCATCGTGCAGCCTCCAGCACTCCCCTTCGATCTGCTTGAGGTCGTCCATCGTATAGTGGTGATACCGGGCAAGGATATCCCCATATTTGCGGGTGAACACGGCGATCTCCTCAAGGAGAGCCAGCCGGTCCGTTCTTGCCGCCCTGTCCGGCGCTCCCGCAGTGCACCGGCCCGGCCCGGATGTGGTGCGTTCCATGATACGTTCTCGTCGCGCGGAGAGTTATCTTTTCCGGAACGATGGATTCATACTCTCAAAATTCCGGCGGACCTGCGAGAAGATCCCCTTCACGCTTCCTGACGTGGTGACCGCCGCCCCCCGCATCCATATCGTAAAGAAGTCCAGGACGACGGAGAACAGCGTCTCCTCCGGGAACATACGGTTCCGCACGTTCCGAAGCGAAAATGTAACATCACTCTTCCCGCTGGAGAGAACCCGGTTTCATCGCCCTGTTCACGACAGCGAAAAAGGTTGCTCTTCCCCGCCTGATTTAAAGTCCCGGTACTCTACCAACGGTTGAGCGCGATAGGGGTGCAAGGACAGAAGGTAGACGTCCTGTCGATACGACCTTCCTGCCTTCACCAGAGCCCATCCGGACCAGCACGCCGGTTGCAGAAAAAAGTGAAGCGCCGAAGGAATTTACAGCTCCGTCGTCTTCAGGTAATTCTTCTCCGCGGCGATTGCGCGGTCCTGCCAGTCGGCGACGACCCACTCATACTCATCGAACCGCGGCGAGATGAAAAGCCCCGTGCCGCCGTTCTCAAGCGTCCAGACCTCCTGTCCCGGGGTGAACCGCTCCATGATCTCGTTCTCCACCGCATGGTAGACGATCGTATCGATCTCCTTCACCACCGACGCGACGACGAGGTTTGGGGCGAGGTAAGACTGGTCGGTGTCCTCGCCGATGAGGTAGACGTTCCCGGTCTCCCGCGCGGCATCCACGATCCCGGTGTTCGACGAACCGGCGATCATCAGGATGACGTCGACGCCTTCGCTACGGAGCTCCCGGGCGAGTTCACCCGCACGCTCGGGCATGCCGAACCCCTCAAAACTCTCGTCGACATAACGCACCGTGACGTTCACGGATGGGTCGTACGCCTCCGCCCCCTCGGTGAATCCCCTGGAGAACGGGTCGATGACGGAGACCGGCGCCCCGGCAATCGCGCCGATCCTGCCCGTTTCGGTGATGTTCGCCGCCATCACGCCCGCGAGGTAGGACGCCCCGTAAGGGACCATTACAACGTCGCATGCGTTCGGGAGACCATAGTCCGCCTGTTCTAGGGTGAAGAACCGGATGTCGGGGTTCGCCTCCGCCCACGCCCGGGAGGCGTCGGTGAACTCGAACCCTTCGGTGATCACGAGGTCGGGCTTCTCGGTGAAGTTCCGCGCCGAGAATACGCCGTTGAGGAGATCGAGATCGTCGTACGAGCACTCTCTCTTCGTGAACGAGCACGACTCCTGCGCCCGGAAGAGACCCCGGTACGCAGAGTCCGCGAACGACCGGTCGCCCTTCACCTGCGGGTAGACCATCCAGACCACCGGGCGGTCTTCCGTACCGGCGGCCGGGTCGTAGGAGAGGCCGGGGAGGGCGGGAGTTACATCCGCCGAAGGGACCGGGGTGCTCTCGCAGAACGTCCCGCCTTCGACCGCCCAGCAGGTGTAGTACCCGGCGAGCGGGCCTGCGGAGGACTGCCCGGAGAACCGGAGCGGGCCCGAGGCGCCGGTGACGGCCGGGTGCTCCCCGGCACGGATCATCGCCACGGCTTCACCCGCCTCCTGGGGGTCCCAGCCTTTGACGGTGCCGTCGCCGGAGACGACCCACCGAAGGGAGGCGTCGAGCGGTTCGGCCGGAGCGGCCTCCTGCCGCGCCGCGGTATAGACGGCGAGAAGGAGGGCGTCGTAGGTCTGTGCGGCAAACGGCGGGGGCGCCTCGCCGAAGACCTCCTCATAGGCGATTGAGTAGCCGGTCGAGGGGTCGGGGGAGAGCGACGTGCCCCGGATGCCCTCCGCGCGTTCGCCCTGGTTCTCCAGGACATACGGCGACCGACCGGCATCGGTCAGGAAGAGGCCCGCGGAGGAACCCGCTGCAGCGAGGGCATCGGAAAGCTCGACCGCCTCTTCGGGGTACACGACGGCGACGACCATCCCGGGCTCTTCTTCGACGATCCGTGCGGCTATCTCCGTGAAGTTGTCCGGCGCGTCGACGGATACCGCTCCGGCGATCCGGATACCGTTCATCGTGGCCGCTGCCGGGGCAAGCCGTGCAAACGTCTCCCCGTAGGTTGTGTTCGCGGTGACGAGGGAGACGTTCTCGACGCCGTCCTCCCGAAGGATCCGGAAGATTGCCTCCAGCTGCCGTCCGTCGGTGGGACATGTCCTCCAGACGAGACCGTTCTCTTTATACTCGGCCGTGACGATTCCCGAAGTGACGCTCGGGGAGATGAGGAGCTTGCCCTTTCCTGTGACGATGGGGGCGATCTGCGTGAGTTCCGCGCTCGTCGCGGGGCCGATGACGACATCGACGTCGTCACGCCCGGCCAGTTCTTCTGCATGCCCGGAGATGTTGCCGACGCTCGTGTCCCGGTACACAAGTTCGATCATGCGGCCGCCGACGCCGCCCTGTCGGTTCATCGAATCCACCACCCAGTCAATCCCGTCCAGCGAATGCATGGCAAGCGATCCGTTCGCAGGCAGCAGGACACCGATCCGGACGGGACCGGGATCGGCGTTAGCGGTGCATCCCGCAAAGCAGGTCCCCAGCGTGACGATACAGGCGAGCGTGAGAACCAAAAGAAGATTGGTTCCTGAGCATGGCGGTCGTGCGGTCATGATAAATCCTCATCTGGATGTCAGGAGTTGCAATCGGTAACCAATCATTATATTCCGGCGACGGTTAAAAATATATTTTTGTTGGGCGTTCGGCGCCCGATAGAGCGAAATCGGAGCCCCAGGGGAATAACTCACGTCCGTGACCGAGAAGACAGGCCGCGAGCCGGCACCCGAAGCCTCCTGTTGGGCCTCCTGGAAATCCAATCCGTCGACGTGGGTAACGGCATCCTCATGCTGCCCGGGATGCCGTTCGAGAGGGACATTATCTTACCCGTTGGTCTTCGGAAGAGCCGGGGCAGTGAACAACCCGTCGACAAACCGGTCAGAGTTTCCGATCCAGGAGGCACCGGGGATAACACTGGACCCGAATACTCTGGAGGCGAAGATTCGAAACAGTCGAAAGGTTAGAGTCCCGGCAGCAGTTCCTCCGACCCCGTGATCGTCAAAACGATCCCGGCAACGACCGCTCTCTCTTCCCGCTGCAGCTTCGTGTAATACAATCTCGTGTCGTTCGCCTCGACAATCTCTACGGCGTCCGTGACCGGCTTCAAGAACCGTTCAAATTCGGCGCCCCCGGACGCGATGATCTCGTGAACGGCGCTTTTGATCAGAGGGATCTGCTTCTCTTCGATGAGCTTCTTCAGGAAACCGACTGTCGTCTTTTTCACCTTACCCGGGTCCGGGCGGTCCGTGTGCGTATACGCCAGGTCTATCAGGTGCAGACCATTTGCCGCGTTCCCCTTCCGGAGCTCCTCTCGTGCGAGATTGAGTGAGAACTGCATGAACCGTGCTGCCTGGTCCGGGCCGTCCGGTTGCCCCGCCGCCGTCTCAATCGCCGTCAGCGCGTCGTTTGGCTTCCCGTCGATATACGAGGCCGACGGGTCCTGCAGGGCTCCGCCTTCCATGACGTCCGCCGGTCGCTCATGCCAGGCTTCCAGAAATTCGATAAAGGCAACGACGCGCTGGCGGCCGGCCGATCTGCGCATCGCCCGCCACAGCCAGAAGAGGCGATCCCGGACTTCATACATGGTCCGCCTCCCCATTGGATGAGAGACGACGTAGCCGTCCGCCTCCAGCCTCCGGAGCTGTGCGTTCACCGTCGTCAGGTTCAGCCGGGCGCGTCCTGCGATGTCTTTCGGCGTAAGGGGGGTGTCCGCGCTGAGGACCGTATCGAAGATGACCCGCCGCTGTCCGGGGAGTCTCCGGAAGACCTCACGGTAGCAGGGAGTATGCTCATCCATCATCCTGAAGAAAAGAGACCCCGCATCGCCGGTCCCGACCCTCGAAGCGGTCTCGTACAACTGGACGATCAACCGCGGGTTGCCGCCGAGGAGAGGCAGCAGCCCCTCGATCCCGGGTTCGTAATCCCCGAAGTTTTCGACGAAGGCGGTGTTGCCGTCGAGCTGTGCGACCCTCTTCATGAGTCCCTTCGCCTCATCGGGTTCGAGTTCCCGGAGGTGGAAAATCCGAAAGAAGTTGTAGAAGGGCTCGTCGTGGTCCGACACCCCGGGAAAGACCGACGGTGCCGACGCCACCACCGAAAAGATCTCGGTCCGCTGGAATATCGACCGCAGCGCCCGGATCTCGCGCCTATCCATCTGGCCGAAGAGTTCGTGGATGTTGTCAACGAATATCGCGATCTCTCTATCCCCGGAGGATGCAGCGAGCATATCGACCGCAGCGTCGCGGATCAGCGGGTCTTCTTTGAGTGCAACGACACCCGCGGTGTCGATCCCCATCTCTTCCAGCACCCTCAACAGGAAATCGGACGCTCTGAATACCGAATACTCCTCTTCTGCAAATAGAACAGGGATGATCCGTTCGGAGAGTTCACTGCTTACCCTGCGGTACAATAGGCTCATCAGGTGAGATTTCCCGATGCCGTGGGAGCCGATGAGGAGGAAGAACCGCGGCGTTCCGCTCCGGGACGCCTGATCCAGTTCTTCCAGCAGGTCTGCGAGGAGGTTCTCCCTGCCGACAAGGAGGTACCGGAGCGTTTCTCCGTCCAACGCCCGGGGAAAGTACCGGTAAACGGCTGCACTACCTGATCTCGGCATGGTATATCCTCCACCAGTCCCGGAGCATCTTCGAGTAAAACCTCAACTCGCTGGGAGTGTCCGAGGCGACATAAAAGTCATGATTCAACTGCGCCAGCAGTGCCCGAAATGCGTCTTCACTCCCCGATCCGGTGCTCTGCCTGAAGATCTCGTAGGCGATGCCCGCAGACAGAGATCCCGCGGCACTCACCCTGCTTAAGATGGCGCGGGCGGCTTTTGCTTCCTGCCCGGAGTAGGTGATCTGAAGACGGCGTGAATAGTGCTCAAAGTAGTGGCGCCCTTCGCTGCCGAGGACCCTTTTGTTGTAGACCCGGTCGACCAGCGCCGGAGAGGGCGTCCCTCCGGAGACGTCCGCCTCTTCTTTCAGGCCGGAGAGGACGATCATGAGGAAGTAGGGGATGCAGGGTTCACCCACGCAGTCGAGAACGGCTCTTCCGGTCGCCGGAGAATACGCCCAGCCCTCTTCCTGAAAGACACGTTCGACGACTGATAGCGCGACGTTTTCTTCGAACCCGCCGATGTTGACCCTCCGGAAGTCGTTTATGACCGGGGTTCCGCCGACGGGGTAGACCACGTGGTCGATGCTGACCGAGCCTCCGATGATGAACCGCACCCCGGGCGAGACCTGCCGCAGCCGCCGGAACCAGTGCAGGAATTTCCGTGCGTCCTCTTCCTCCATATTCTGTATCGCAACCGGGAACTCGTCGAGGATGATGCAGACCGGTCCGTTGATCTCCCCGAAGATCTCGTCGATCTTCTTCGCTTTCTCGTGCCAGTCATCCGAGAACTCCGCTCTCAGACGGCTCCGGAGTTTTGCCCGAAAGGCCGGGGTCTCTATCTCGTCGATGCTCTCCTGCACCAGGGCAAACGCCCTCCCGAGAGCGGAGAAGAACCTGGTTTTGCGGCTTGCTCCCTCGCACTCGACGAGCGCGGTAATGAGATCGGTGATGAACTCCCCCGGCGAGTTTACGCTCTCGACCTCGAGAAAGACGCACGGCCGGTGTCTGCTCTCCAGCCGCCTCTCGACGTTCCGCATGATCGAAGTCTTTCCGAACCGCCGGGGGGCGACGAGCATGACGTGGTCTTTCTCGATCGTATCCAGGATGAACGCAGTTTCACGCTCGCGGTCGATGAAGTCGTCCCCCGTTGCAGGACTTCCTACAGGCAACATTCACGACACCTAACAAATATGTTGTATAACAAATCTGTTATATAACACATTCGTTATGTATCGGGATGTCCCGGAAATGATGGTTGGACCCGACATGCAGCTCGGTTCCCAAGTCAACTACCCCCGACTTCAGTCGGGGGCATGCTCCTATAGATGGGAGCACGCTCTTTACAGGCTTCGCGATTCCACCTCTCCCCCGATGTCGGGGGAGCGGACCGCAATAGGCTGGTTGACGACGGCCCTGGCAGCGATATTCTTGGCTGCATTCAGATCGGCGTTCTCGGTATGCCCGCACTCCCGGCAGCGGAACGCCGCCTGGGTCGGGCGGTTGTCGGGGTGGACGAACCCGCAGCCACTGCACTGCTGGCTCGTACGCCCCGTCGATCATCTTCACCGGGACTCCTGCCCTGCGAGCCTTGTACTCGATGAAGGATCGGAGTTGATGGAACGCCCACTTGTGGCGTCGCTCGCGCTGAGGCTTCGTAACCGTGGGTCCGCAGGAGAATGCCAGTGAGGTCTTCGAGAGCAATCCCCCGCTTTGTGTCTTGTGCCGCGCAAACGATTTTCTTGCTGATGACGTGGTTGGTATCGGTCTTAAACCGGTGTTCTCTGCCGGAGATCTTTTGCAATCTCCGCTTGGCCGACTTGGTTCCGGTCTTCTGGAGGAACCCCCGGAGCCTTCCGTATCGCTGCCGCACCTTCTCGGTGGCGTCGCTGGAGAAGGTTGCTCCGTCGCTCGTGGTGGCGATGTTCACCCCCCGAGATACTCGGGGGGGTCGGCGGCTCGACGTCCGGGGTCTCCACGGTCGCGTAGAGCCAGAAGGCGCCGTCCCGGTAGACGAGATCCGTCTGCTTGACGGTCGCGACCGCCGGGAAATACTGAGGTCGGGTATACCGGAGTTTGAGCCGGCCGTCCAGTGTCCAGACGCTCACCCGGTTTCGGCCGAGGGAGAGCACCCGGCCAATCGTAGCAGATGGCCCCGTGCTCCTGGAACGAGAGCTCGGTCAGGACCTTCAGGGGTTTGCCGAGGGCAGCGAGCACCTTGTTCTGCTCCTTGATCGCTTCTCTGGTGCTCCGGTAACTCCCGGCAACCTTGCGGAGAGCGAGAATGGTCATCTGTGCAGAGAGCCCGAAGGACTCTCGGATATGACGATACAACCGGGCTTGGAGCCCCCGGTCAGAGAACTGTCGCTCAGAAAAGGCAACCGGCGAGGCGGCGTTGCAGGCTGCATTGTACCGCTCCATCGTGGCGAACAGCATCTGCCGTTCACCTGGAGACGCAAACAACCGCAACTTCGTCACCGATTGCATACACCTCTCTGTTGGACTTCCTCCGGCATAAAGAACAGCCGTGCGGGGTGAAAGTGTATCGTGATATGCGAAGGGCCGATTCCTCCTACGACTCAAGTCGCGGGAATCCTCGGCCCATTTTCTTGAATTCAATCCTGAGCGTTACCTCCTCCAGCCACGACCGTCACGGCCCCGGCTGTCGTCTCAAATGCTTGTTCTCACGGGTGAAGTTTTGATATCGACGCGAGCCAGGCCTGGTGTCCTTCGTCCCGGATGGAACTTTCGAAGACCGCCGGTCGGATGTAGTTGACGGACCACCCGTCCCGGAAGGAGTCCCGGATCTCACTTTGTGCGATCCTCCTCGGAAGAGGGTATTCGCCGGGCTCCTGATCGCTGAAGCAGAGCATGAAGTAGTTCCCGCCGGGCGCGAGAACGGTTGCAAGGTTCTTCACGAAGACCGGCCGGTCTTCGTCGGAGAGGGTATGGAAGAATCCGGAATCGATGACGGTATCGAACGTCCTGCCGAGCCCGGCGAGGTCCAGCGCGTTCCGGACACGAAAGTGCGCCTGAAGCCCTCTTTTAGCAGCCTTCTCCTCTGCCTTTTGGATCGCGAGAGCGGCGGTGTCGATTCCGATCACCTCATACCCTTCCCCTGCAAAAAAGAGGGCATGCTCCCCCGTTCCGCACCCTACATCCAGGACGGAGCCGGTAATCTCTCCCGCCCGGGCGAGCTCGATGAACGCCTTCTGGGGCCGGCCGATGTCCCAGGGAGGTGTGCCCCGGTAGACCGAGTCGAAGATATCCATAGATTATGGTTGATCCGGGGACGACTTAACCGGTTCCGTGGGATTCAGATAGGTGGGACCGGATATCAGAGCAAAAACGAGAGTCGGGTTTACAACACCTCACACGGGTGACCTGGTGCAAATAGGGGAGTTCCGCCAGTTCTGGAGATGACTGTCTCCAATGAAATAACTTATTTTTGCATCGTTTGAATTTGAATAAGATTTCCGCAGGTGTCGTCGAAGACTGCTATGGTCACCTGGCCAATAACTTTTGTCGGCTCCATCGTGAACTTCACACCCTGTGCTTTTAGTTTTTCATATTCCGCATGAACGTCTTCAACACCAAAGGACGTGGCAGAGATACCCTGTTCAAATATTCCTTTCTGGTATGCCTGTGCTACCGGGTTGCTGTTCAGCTCAAGCAAAAGCTCGGTCCCGTTTTGATCGTCAGGGGAAACGACGGTAAGCCACCTGTACTCTCCGGCAGAAGCATCATTCTTTTTCACAAAGCCCAACACTTCAGTGTAGAATTTCAGAGCCTTGTCTTGATCGTCTACAAATACATTGGTCAGTATGATCTTCATAGTCGTCCATATTAGGAGGACCATATATATTTTGCGGCAACTCATTAGTCCGAATTATGACGTTGTTCTCATGATCACACTGTTAGTGCACCAGCAGTGGTATGGTCTCGCCGACCCCGAATTTGAACGTCAGGTGATCGTGACAGGGACAAAGCACAGCGTTAGCAGGCGCAGGATCGGGTGTCCCCTCTGGACAAAGGAGCACCGTTTTCTTGGATATCTGCTAGAAGGCGGGATACCGTCGACGAGGCGATAACAATGACACCGGAGACAGTTGGGATCTACGTTGAGGATCTCCAGGAGAAAGGTGAGGAGGTTCCTACCAAAGAAGAATTATTGGAATGCGCCCTCACCGGCGTAGTTCCGGAATGAACACCCGATCGACGATATTTAAACTTGCGTTAAATTTCTTCCTTTCAGCTACTCATACTGACAGTTTTCTGTAACATCGTTCTCATTTACCGAAGGCCGCGGTGTCATGCCTTACCACGCTTGGTGTGAGTTTTCTGAAAGGGATTCTCTCTTCCACAGGTTTGAAAAACGTGGTTCTTTGTCCCGCCGTTCTGGTGGCATTCCCCCCTCTTTCCCACTACTGGTCTCTCCGGGCGAGTGTCACGCCCACCACGTGGCCAAGGTCACCATCGTCACGTTGATGCCGCTTCTCCCCCTGAACTTCCCTGCCAGCGTCAACAATGACATTGTCGACGCCACAAAGATTATCCTGACAGCAGTCATTTTCCTCATTACCTCCCAGTAGCCATATTTACCAGATAGAAAAAGCATATAACTCCATGTGCAGATCGTCACTCAGGGGAGGTGGTAGGTGAGTTACACCGCCCAATCCCAACATCCCTCCGAACTGTTATTCTCGTAGAGCAATCTATTAAAAATCGTAACCTTCTTTGAACTGGAATCTAAAATTACAGATAAAAATTGGATAGTGACTATGACCGGAGAACAGCATACATTGATCCCGCTTCCAGAGATACTTAGCAATTATAAAGACGAAAGCGAGATAGTACTTCATGAGGGGGATTCGTTGAGTTTTCTCGGAACTCTCCCCTCAAACTTGGTATCCCTCATAATAACCTCGCCTCCATATAACTTAGGGAAAGAATACGAGAAATCGCAGAGTTTAGAGCAATACTTAGAAACGCAAGAAACAGTGATCGATGAACTTGTACGAATTCTTCATGATCAGGGGAGTATTTGCTGGCAGGTTGGGAATTACGTAAAGGATAGAGAATGTTTTCCTTTGGATATTCAATATTACTCAATCTTCAAGAAACATGGGCTAAAATTACGAAATCGCATAATTTGGCATTATAGTCATGGTCTTAATGAAACAAGAAGGTTTAGTGGAAGATACGAAACGATATTGTGGTTTACAAAAACAGATGATTACAAATTTAATCTCGACCCAGTTCGAGTTCCAAATAAATACCCAGGTAAAAGGCATTACAAAGGACCAAACAAAGGGAAGCCTTCCTGTAATCCCAAGGGAAAGAACCCTTCTGACATATGGAGTTTTCTTAAATCAGAGTGGGATAACGAAATTTGGGAATTTCCAAACGTAAAGGCGGCTCATCCCGAAAAAACCATTCATCCTTGTCAATATCCCATAGAATTGGTAGAAAGATGCGTACTGGCATTAACAAACGAAAACGACTGGGTTCTTGATCCATACTGCGGTGTTGGATCTTCACTGATTGCAGGTATTAAACATGGAAGAAAGGTAATTGGGGCTGATAAAGAAACTTCATATATACAAATAGCAAAGCAGCGAATTGAAGCATACTTTAATGGACAACTAAAAATGAGAGAAATGGGCAAACCAATTCTGGTCCCGAATGGAAGGGAAAAATGGTCTAGAATTCCAGATGAATGGAAAGGGAAGGAATAAAAATTTATTGTAATGCTCTGCCATCCGTTCTTTTAGGGATTCTTGGAACATCATAACTCGTATCATCGTGTTGAACCGCGAAAATACCTAAATAACCATCCCTGCAAGGAGTTACTCGCCAGAGGTCAAAGTAAGGCTCTAACTCCTCATAATTTCCAATACGATCTGTCAAATACCTATATAATTCCCTAGTTGGAAGAATTAAAGCACCTCCGACCAGTTCCCCTTTCAGAATACCTAATACCATTTTATTGATCGCTCGATGAGATGACGAAATATTTCCTGTTTCCCACTCGACAGCAAAACATTTATCTCCAATTCTATAAATTGCGTCGTGAGAACCCGGATTTCTTCTTTTCGATTTCTTATCGGAGGATTTCCCTTTTTCATTCTGCACATCCTCCCAACCTCTTTGAACAAGATGTGAAATAAAATTCAATTTAATCGGCTTTACACCATTTCCCTTTCCTCGTTTTTTCCCAGATTCCGGATAAATTGTAAATTTATCAGATTCTGGCGGATGGACGACTTTTTTGATAGATGAAGTGATATCATCCATTATTTTTGAAAATTCGGGAGTTTCAGAAAAACCACCAGAATCAATGAGGGTGACATGTTTCTTAATCTGCACATGAATCACCCCCTGTGATTGTACAGGCAATACCAAGCCGTTCCTCGACCCTCAATAGCAATTCTGATGGGAGAACATCAAGAGCGTGTGCGATTTTAAAAACGGTTGAAAGTGTCGGGCTTTTTTTTCCTGTTTCAATTTGACTAATGTAAGTTCGATCTAAATTTGATTTTTTTGCCAAAATCTCCTGAGAAAGAGATCTTTCACTCCGAATCTCTTTTATTATAATTCCAAATACTTGTTCTTCGTTCATTTAATCTCAAATCTAAATTTGTCGAAGCAATGCAAAGGGATATCGTAGACGATAGTCTACAAATTGAAGATTTCGTATGAAGTCATCCTAAAAGTTTCC
>NZ_DANC01000054.1:12534-53990 GCF_002499755.1 Methanoculleus sp. UBA291
CTGAGGTGTTTCGGGATCATCTCTATAGTTGACTGAAATTAGAATACTAATCTCTTGAAGGGACATATCAGAAGAGCGCTTCCTTCAAAATCATGTTGTAATCTCTCTAAAAACCTTCTTATCATAATGTTCCAGAGGAGTGTATACCGTTGCAAGTGCATGTATGCTCCGAATGAACGGAACAGAGATGAAAACATGGCGAAAAGACTCCGAAACAACTATCCAGGAAGACGTGCTCCACATCACCATCGCTCTGGAAGTCCATGATTACCTAAAAAACCGCGTCGGAAACATCAGCTGATTCATCGATACGGTCATTATTGATGTTATTCTAGCAATTAAACCGTCGATAACAGTTCTTTCGCAAAACAGTATGGACCGAGCGGGAATTGAACCCGCGGCCTCTACCATGCCAAGGTAGCGATCTACCCCTGATCTATCGGCCCCTATTACCCTACAATGTTGATCGCGATCACATAATAAGGATTGGGGCATACCGCCCCCTATCCTTCCGCCGCAAGGCCGGAAAGCCGGGAGAGCACCCGTTCCCGCGCATCCTCCATCTCTGAGCGCGCAAGAACGGCGCCGTCCCTGATGCAGGGGACGAGGAGCGGGACCCCGTCCTCCGGCGCCGGAGCGGCGAGGGGGAGCGTGACGCGCCGGCCGTCGGGAGTCTCGTAGACCTGTTTTGCGCCGCTCCGCTTCCCCCGCTTCGCGTACGGCCGCCCCTCGACCTCGACGATGTCCATCGCGAAATCGATCACCGGGGCGTTCGCGATCGCCCCGCCGACCCCGAAGGCGTCGGCGACGTCGCGGTAGGCGGCGACGTCCGCACGCGAGAGGCCGCCCGAGAGGAAGATCTTCACGTCCGGGTAGCCGTGGACGTCCAGTTCCCAGCGCACCTCCTCGACAATCGCCCGCATATTCCCCCGCCGCGACCGCGGCGTGTCAAGCCGGACGGCCGTCGCCCCGCACTCCGCCGCCCTGACCGCCTCGACCTTCTCGTCGCACAGGGTGTCGGTGAGCATGATCCGCGGCACCTCCGGAGCCGCTCCCCGCGCAAACGCCCGCCAGGCCTCTTCCTCGCTCGGATAGCACATCACGAACGCATGCGGCATCGTCCCTGCGAGCGGAATCCCCGCCGGCGCACAGGTGTTGCTCGCCCCGTCCACCCCGCCGATCCAGGCCGCCCGCTCGATCATCTCCGCAATAGCCGGGTGCTGGCGGCGCGAGCCGAAAGCGTAAACCGGACGGTCCCGCGCGGCGAGTTTCACGTGGGCCGCAGAGGACGCCACTCCCGATGCATGGCAGAGGAACCCGAGGATAGCGGTCTCGTAGATCCCGAAGTCGCGGTAGCGCCCCGATATTCTGAGCACCGGCTCGGTCGGGGAGAAGATCGACCCCTCCGGCATCGCGTCAACGTCCACCGGGACGCCCTCCAGCAGTTCGACGACGTCGGCAAGACCGCAGAAGACCCCCCAGGGATCGGGGAGCGCCGCGGCCGTCACCTCCATCGTAACGTGCGGGTTGACGCCGTCCTTCTCCATGATCTCAGAAACCCGCTGGAAATAAACATCCGTGCACTTCCCGTCGCGAATGGTCTTCTCGTCGACGACCAGAAATCTGCCCATGACCATTCCGGTTGTCGCTGGAGACGTAAATCTTTGTTGAACCGCACCTCAAGCATCATATAGATGAGGTTTTCCGCTAAGACGTTGACCCGATAAACGGAATGTCATACAGACGAGCGCATACTGCTATATCGGCCAGAAGAGCACGCCTGGAGAGGTGGGTCTAGTGCTCGGGATCATCGGGGGCACGAGTCTTCTCTTCGCCGACCTCCCCCCGCTCGAGAAAACGACCGTCTCCACGCCCTACGGGAAGGCGGAGGTGCACACCGGGGCCTTCGCGCTCCTCCTGCGCCACCAGCACAACCTCCCCCCGCACCGCATCAACTACCGGGCGTGTCTCGCCGCGCTCGCCGTCCTCGGGGTGGATAAGATCATCGCCTTCGGTTCCTCCGGCTCCCTGCAGCCGGAGATCCCGCCGGGCTCGATCGTCATCCCCACCGACTACGTCAGCCTCACCGACATCCCGTCCATCCACGAGTGCACCATCAACCACGTCCGCCCCGAACTCGACGCGGACCTCATCCGCACCCTCGGCGAACTCGTGCCGGAGGCCCGGACGGGCGGCGTCTACGCCCAGACCCCGGGACCGCGGATCGAGACCGTCGCCGAGGTCCGGGCGCTCTCCCGCGTAGCGGATATCGTCGGGATGACGGTCGCAAGCGAGGCGACGCTCGCCCTGGAACTCGGGATGCGGTTTGCCGCCGTCTGCACCGTAGACAACTATGCAAACGGCCTCGGGGAAGAGGTCCTGACCTACGAACACATCCTTGCAACCTCCCGGGCGAACTGCCGGAGGACCGAGAAGATACTTGAAAATATCGTGGAGCAATTTGCATGACTGAGTCAGACGATATCTTTACCGCCCGGGGATCGGTGTTGATCACCGGCGCCGCCATCAACGGATCGACAGTTGACATCGCAATCGACGAGACCGGCACGATTACGGGGCTTGGAAAGGACGCCCGGGGAGCGGTCGACGCCGATATCGTCATCGACGGTTCCGACCGGATCGCCGTCCCGGGCCTCGTAAATACCCACACCCACGCCGCGATGACCCTGCTACGCGGGTATGCCGACGACATGCTGCTGCAGGACTGGCTCGCGCAGAAGATCTGGCCGCTCGAAGCCCACCTCACCGGCGACGACGTTTACCGGGGGACGAAACTCGCGTGCCTTGAGATGATCAAAAGCGGCACCGTCGCGTTCAACGACATGTACTTTTTCATGGACAGGACGGCGGAGGCGGCCGCCGAGATGGGTATGCGGGCGACGCTCGCCTACGGGTTCATCGACCTCGGGAACGAAGAGAAACGGGAGGCCGAGATAAGAGCGACAAAAACCCTCGTCGCCTACACAAAATCGCTCGCAAACCCGCGCATCCGGGCGGCCGTCGGCCCCCACTCCGTCTACACCGTCTCGCCCGAGGGCCTCTCCTGGTGCGCCGGGTTTGCAAAAGAGCAGGGGATCGGCATCCACGTCCACCTCTCCGAGACCGAGAAGGAGGTCGTCGACTGTGTCGCGCAGTTCGGCAAACGCCCGGCGTTCCTCCTCGATGAGTGCGGCTGTCTCACCCCCCGGACCGTCGTCGCGCACTGCTGCTGGCTCGACGAGGCCGAGTGCCGGCTCCTCGGGGAACGGGGCGTCCACGCCTCCCACAACCCCATAAGCAACATGAAGCTCGCCGTCAACCGGGCCATGCCCTACCACTGGCTGAAGCGGTACGGGGCGAACGTCTGCCTCGGAACCGACGGCTGCTCCTCGAACAACAACCTCGACCTCATTGAGGAGATGAAGGTTGCCGCCCTCCTCCAGAAGTTCGCCTGGAACTCGCCGACGCTCCTTCCCGCCGGCGAGGCAATCGCGATGGCGACCGCGGCGGGCGCCCGGGCGCTCGGAACCGGCCCCGGAACCCTGACCGTGGGCGCTCCGGCCGATATCGTCCTCCTCGACGCCCGTGCGGTCTGCAACACCCCGCTCTTCAACCCTGAATCGAACCTCGTCTACGCCTGCAACGGCGGCGCGGTCAGGACCGTCCTCTGCCAGGGACGGGTCCTGATGCACGAGCGGACGGTGCCGGGAGAGGAGAAGATCGTCCGGGAAGCCGCCGCCGCGGCCCGGGCGCTTGTGGGGCGGGCGAAAGAGGCCTCCTGAAGCACTCCCTTTTTAAAAAAAGATTACGCAGTCTCTATCGTCGACTCGCTCTCAAGGCCGAGCTCCTTGATTGCCGCCTCGCGCATCTTGAACTTCATGATCTTGCCCGCAACCGTCATCGGGAAGTCGTCGACGAACTTGATGTAGCGCGGGATCTTGAAATGCGCGATCCGGCCGCGGCAGTACTCCTTTACCTCCTCCTCGGTGAGGGTCGAACCGTTCTCCGTCTTGATCCAGGCCATCAGTTCCTCGCCGTACTTCCTGTCCGGGATGCCGATCACGTAGGCGTCGGCGATCTTCGGGTGCGTGTGGAGGAACTCCTCGATCTCGCGCGGGTAGATGTTCTCCCCGCCGCGGATCACCATGTCCTTCAGGCGCCCGACGATCTTGACGTAGTCCTCCTCGTCCATCACTCCGAGGTCGCCGGTATGGTTCCAGTGACTCGCGTCGATCGTTGCATGGGTGGCGTTCGGGTTGTTGTAGTAACACCGCATCACGCAGTAGCCCCGGGCGCAGATCTCGCCGGTCTCCCCCCGGGGGACGATCTTCTTCGTGTGCGGGTCGAGGATCTTGATCTCGGTGTGGGGGAAGGGCCTCCCCACCGTCGAGACACGCCGTTCCAGGGGGTCCACGGTCGTGGTCATCGTGACGCCGGGGGAGGTCTCCGTCTGCCCGTAGACGATCACAATATCGGACATGTGCATCTTCTGGTTGACCTCCCGCATCACCTCGATCGGGCAGGGCGACCCGGCCATGATCCCAGTGCGGAGTGTATCGAGCCGGTACTTCGCGAAGTCCGGATGGGAGAGTTCGGCGATGAACATCGTCGGCACGCCGTGGAGCGCCGTGCACCGCTCGTCCTGTACAGCACGAAGGACTGCCTCGGCGTTGAAGGCCGGCGACGGCAGGATCATCGCGGTGCCGTGCGTGACGGAGGCCATGTTCGAGAGGACCATGCCGAAACAGTGGTAGAACGGCACCGGGATGCAGAGCCGGTCCTCATGGGTGAACTTCATCCCCTCGCCAATAATGTAGCCGTTGTTCAGGACGCTATGGTGGGTCAGGACAACCCCTTTCGGAAACCCGGTTGTCCCGCTGGTGTACTGGATATTGACCGCATCGTCGAAGTCGAGCGACGCCTCGCGTTCCCGGAGTTCGTCGGGGCTGATGAGGTCGGCTTTCGCGAGAAGTTCATCCCAGGTGTACATGCCGTTGTAGGGGATCTCACCGAGGAAGACGACGTTCTTCAAGAACGGGAACCTGTCGCTCTGTATTCGGCCCGGCTTCGCCTCGAACGCCTCGGGACAGGACTCGTAGAACATGCCGACGTAGTCGGAGGTCTTGAACCGCCCCTGGATGATGAGCGTCTGGACTTCGGACTGCTTCATGGCGTACTCGAACTCGTAGGTCCGGTAGGCCGGGTTGATGTTCACCATGACGGCGCCGATCTTTGCGGTGGCAAACTGGACAAGCACCCACTCCGCGTAGTTCATCGCCCATATGGCGACCCGGTCGCCCCGCTCGACGTCGAGCGCCATGAGGGCGCGCGCCAGGGTGTCGACGTGCTCAAGAAACTCCGCATACGTCCACCGGATGTTCTGGTGGACGGAGATGAGCGCGTCGCTGTCCGGGTGCGCCGCGGCGATTCGGTTCAGCATTTCACCAATGGTGATGCCGAGCAGAGGTTTTTGCGAGTTCCCACACGCGTAACTGCCCTCAGCCATTCTATTTGAATAGGTAAGCAGGAGCAATTATGATTTCGGGTTCTTTGAACACAACACTTATAGCAGACGGCATCAAAAGTATAGAGGATAAGGGGTCGTGGCCTAGTCCGGAATGGCGACGGGCTCCAGCGGTCTTTGCACGTGATGAACAATGGGTCTCCTGACAGAGGGATGATGACCCGTTGGAGCACTGATGCATGTCGGAGAGACCCGTCGATCGTGAGTTCAAATCTCACCGACCCCACGTTCTTATGATTTTTTTGCCGGATACCCCCGGGTATCTTTGGTTGTTTCCGTCCCGGTCGCAACCGCACGCGGCTCGACGCGTGAGGGATGCATCCCGGATACGGTCTTGCCCGACCGCCTCAATTTTCTCTCCGCACAGAGATACCCGCAAGGTCTTTAATACCTGTCCCGCCAATATTTCTGCACTATCTGAGGGCATGCACATGTATCTCATCGGTGAAGCATTGGTTGGAGACGGCGCGGAACTTGCGCACATAGATCTAATGATGGGGAACAAAGAGGGAGCGGTAGGCCAGGCATTTGCAAACGCTCTCTCGCAACTCTCGAAGGGGCACACGCCGCTCCTCGCGGTCATCAGGCCGAACCTGCCGACGAAGCCCTCGACGCTCGTCATCCCTAAGGTTACCCTAAAGAAGGAATACCAGGTGAACCAGATATTCGGGCCCGTCCAGGCAGCGGTAGCGAAGGCCGTCGCCGACTCGGTCGAAGAAGGCGTCTTTGAAGGGGTCGACATTGAAGACACCGTCATCATGGCAAGCGTCTTCCTCGATCCCTCTGCAGAGGACGCCAACAAGATCTACCGGTTCAATTACGGTGCGATGAAACTCGCGCTCCGCCGGGCTCTCGACCGGTTCCCCGACATCGATACGCTCCTGCACGAGAAGGACCGGGCGGCCCATGCGGTCATGGGATTCAAGGTGCAGCGCCTCTGGGACCCGCCGTACCTGCAGGTCGCGATGGACCTTGTGGACAAGAACCACATGACGAAGGTTCTTGAAGAGCTGCCCCAGAACGATCACCTGATCATCGAGGCCGGAACACCCCTGATCAAGAAGTTCGGCCTCTCGATCATCTCCGAGATCCGCGAGGTCCGCCCGAGCGCGTTCATCGTCGCCGACTTAAAAACCCTCGATACCGGGAACCTCGAGGCCCGGATGGCCGCCGACGCCGGTGCCGATGCCGTCGTGATATCCGGTCTTGCGCCTCTCTCCACGATCGAGAAGGCAATCGAGGACACGCGGAAGACCGGCATCTACACGGTGGTCGATATGCTCAACGTCGAAGACCCCCGTGCCGTTGTCGAGCACCTCAAGGTGAAACCGGACGTTGTGGAGCTTCACCGCGGTATCGATATCGAGAACACGGAGTACGCCTGGGGAGACATCCCGGCGATCAAGAAGGCGGGCGGAAAAAGGCTGCTGGTCGCGACGGCAGGCGGCATCCGGCAGGGTGTCGTGAAGGACGCACTCAAGGCGGGCGCCGACATCCTGGTCGTAGGCCGGGCCATTACCGGGAGCAAGAACATCCAGCACGCGGCGGAGGAGTTCCTGAACGAACTCAACACCGAAGAGATCGACCAGTTCCGCATCATGACTGACTTTTAATCGGTCAGCACCTTTTTTTCTCCCCCTGCAACCGCAAAAGATCATGAGCGGAGATCGCAGGCAGTCTCTGGAAATAACTTGATATGAGCGCAGCATAAACCATTAACCATGAGTTTGAGCCCGCCGGATGGGCAGGTTGATGGGGGGGATGGAGGAGGAGACGGCTACAGGCGGCTGAACCGGAAGTGCATGCTCTCGATGTACATCGATCATGCCATATCCTACGCGATATATCTGGCGGTTTATCTCCTTGCGAGGACCTACGCCCAGGGGTTCCTCGGTCAGTACTACGATCTCGTTCTGCACGCCTTTGCGGCGGTTCTTGTGGTTGTCCTGGTCTACATGGCGGCGGTTCCGCCGGTTTACTACGCCCGATACCGATACCGGATCACCAGAGATCGGGTGGATGTGCGGTATGGCGTCATCGTGATCCGCCACATACTGGTGCCGATCGAGAGGGTGCACCAGGTGGAAGTCTCCAGGGGGCCGATCAACAGCATGCTCGGCCTCGCGGACGTCACCGTAACCACTGCAGGGGGAGAGGCGACCATCAACTACCTGGAGATTGACGAGGCGGAGAAGGTAGCCGAACTGCTGAACGGCCTGATCGGGAGAATGCTCCTTGAGAGGAGGAAAACGGCCCCGGCCGCCCCACCGGGGCTTGCAAACGATTGAAATGAGCATGTCCGGCGAAAAGATCCGATACCACCAAAGCGTCATCGTGGAGAAGTCGCTCTCGTCGCTCTCCGCGATGGTGCTTCTGGCGCTGGTCCTCGCTACGCAGCTCGACAGGACCGCGGTCGCGGCCATACTTGTAGCCGCTCTCGCCGCGCTGTTGCTATTCAACTACCGGCAATGGAGACTGACGACCGTTCAGTTTAACGAAACGGACGTCGTGGTGGAGCGGGACACCCTCTTTAAGATGAAAAAGACTCTCCCTTACTCGAAGATTGCATCGGTCAACGTGAACCGGGGCATCCTGAACAGGCTCTTCGGGACCTCGAAACTGCAGATCAACATCAACTCGGGGAGCAGCGCCACGGTCCCGGAGGCGGTCCTGACGTTTCGGCAGGATACGGCGGAGAGGATACGCTCCGTGGTGTCGCAACGCATCTACGACCGCGAGGCCTCCCCGGGCGAGGATGAGATCGCCGGTTCCCTCGTCTCGTTCTCTCCGGCGGACGTGATCATCCACGGTCTCTTCAGCGTTCCAACCCACCAGACCGTCGTTGCTTCTGTATTCCTGGCCTACTCCCTGTTTGAACAGTATCTCTCCGTCGGGCCCGGACTCGGGACGGACGGCAAAGCGCTTGTCTCTCTGATGATGTTCGTTCTGATCCAGATAGGGCCGTCGGTATCGCTGATCTTCCATTACTACAACTACAGGATCTACCGCAGAGGCGATACGGTATACCTGCAGCACGGCCTGGTCAGGACCTACCGGACATCCTTCAATGTATCGAGGATCAACGCCGTCCGCATCAAAAGCACTTTCGCGGCAAGGCTCATGCACAGGTCGTGCATTGAGGCGGAAGTCGTTGGGCTGGCGTCCGGGAGCGGAGAGAACCTTCGTCCCGTTCTCTGTCTCCTGAAAGACGACGCAACGGTCCAAAAACTTCTCCGGGAGGTGGTGCCGGAGTTCGTCTACGAGCGCAGTCCGGAGAAGCAGCCCGAAAGCGCAAAGAGCGTGCTCCTGATCCGGGCCGCGACGGCGTCTCTCGCGCTCGCCGTGGCGATGACCTACCCGTCGCTCTACGTTTACCGCGGGGCTGCAGCCCTCCCGGGGGCCGCTGGCGCGGTCCTGCCGTACGTGCTGCCCCTGGTTACGGCCCTCGCGGTCTTCGCGATATTCTATGCCGCGCATGTCTCCTACCGGATCACGGAGTTTGACGCCGGGAAGGACCTTTTCACGTTCGTGAACGGCGCAGTCGACCGCGAGACCGTCGTGATGAACTACGACAAGGTGCAGATGGTCAGGATCACGCAGGGGCCGGTCGCCAGGATCTTCGGCGTCTCGCAGGGGAGGGTGTACCTGCTCTCTTCGACCGGGGGCACGAGCGTCTCGTCGGGGTATTTTTCCGGGAGCCTTCTTGGCGCCGTAGGCGAGACCGTTATGGAGCGGATCGCGAGCGGAGAGTACGATTACCGGAAGAACTGTGTCTGATCGGGATTGAACCGGTTGCTTAAAAAAGGCGGCGCGATCGGACAGAAGCCTCTCCCGGTGTTAGACCAGTGGGGAATGTCGGGCCTTCTCTTCCACCCGGATCTTCAGCCCCTCGTTGTCGACCGTCGTCGCGATCTCGACCCGGAGCCCCGCCGATGCGAGGATCGCCGCCACCTCCCCCTCCGGCCGGTCGGTGATGACCGCGATGGAGGGGCCGACCGAACTCATGCCGACGAACTCGAGGCCGGCGTCCCGGAGCGCCGCCATATAACGGTAGATCTCAAACCCGTGGTGCTCCACCTCGGCGCGCTTTGAGCCCCGGAACTCGATCTCCCAGATCACGTCGCCGATCTTTGCAAGGTCGTCCTGCTCCAGCGCAGGGATGAGGTCCATCAGGATGAGGTAGGACTTCAGCGTGCGGTCGCGGTAGTCAAGGGTCCGGGCCTTGTTCATCAGGAGACCAAACTCCTTTTCGCCCGCCGACGAGACATCGGAGGGCGGGATGACGATGTAGACCCGTCTCCCTGCCGCGAAGGCGTGCCGGTAGACGAGCGTCAGGTCGTCCCCCATCACCGCCATCCCGCCGTAGGTGCTGGCGGCAGCGCCGACGCCGGTCTCGAACCCGAACGCAACGTTCCCGGCCGCGGTCTCCTCGACGTAGTTGTTGCCGAGGAGCAGGCGGAGCTGGTCGCGGGTCAGGGGCGATCCCACGGCGGTGTTGAGAGCGTTTGCAACTGCGGTCAGGATCGTGCTCGTGGACCCGAGCCCCACGTGCTCATAGTGGTGGTCGCGGGCACGGACCCGGAATCCTCCCGTGTAGCCGACGACCTGCCGGAAGGCCTCGACGAAGTGCCGGAGAAGCGGTTCGCGGGAGTAGTCGATCTCAAGCCCCGACTCCGTGCACTCGACCTCGGCGGTGCAGTAGACCCCGATGGCAAACCCGATGCCGCCGCCCCCGGGGTGGTCCGGGGAGAACCGGTTCATGTCGAGCACGGTGAGATGAATCCGTGCGGGCGCGCGGGCGACGACGGTGCCGGCAACCGGCGCGAGCGGATAGTCCCGCCGGAGGCCGCACATCCGGATGTGTTCGCCCGGGGAGAAGGAGGTGAACTCGTACTCGACGAGGTCCAGATCCCCTCCGCGGATCTTCATGATGGGCATGATAATACCCGGTTAGCGGGGCCGGTCAAAGAAGATATCCTTACCAGATGCCCGGAGCGGGATGCCGTAGGCGACGCCGCACCCCTCCAGCCACCCGAGCGCGAGCGCGCCGACACCGACCGAGTACATGACCCGGTTGTCGACGTTGTGGATGCTTGCGGTCTTCGCCGCGGAACCGACCGCGATCCCGAGATCCGTCATCCTGACGGCGCAGTTCGGCCCCATAAACGGGGTGACCGTCGACTGCCGTTGTGCATCGAGCATCTCCGCACAGGTCGAGTAGCCGCACGCGCCGCAGTCGAGGCCCGTGGCGTCGGCGAACAACGAACCGACGAGAAGGCATGCGTCGCTTGCGGCGACGTTCGCGGCATCCCTGATGAAGAACGCAACGTTGTGCCGCTCCCCGAACTCCCGCATCGCTCCCGCGAGCACGTTCCGCTCCTCTCCGGCAACGATCTGCGTCTTGATGACGTCGACGCCACGGGCCTTCGGAGCGGTGCGTGCAGAGAGCGCCATTAGCCTGGCGACCATCTCTACGGCATCTGATTCAGAGAACATGTGCATACATGGTGCCGACCGGAGATAAGGGTATGCCCGGATCGAGGACACCGATACGTTTTTCCCAGAACCCGCCTAACCGGGCCCTGATTGCCATGTCAACGGAGAAGGCTACGTTCGGCGCAGGGTGTTTCTGGGGCGTCGAGGAGACGTTCCGGCACGTCCCCGGCGTCGTGGATACGGCGGTGGGGTTCATGGGGGGCACCACCGAGGACCCGACCTACTCCGAGGTCTGCACCGGGCGGACCGGACATGCGGAGGTCGTACAGGTGACCTACGACCCCGAAAAGGTCTCGTACCGCGATCTCCTCGACGTCTTCTGGAACGCTCACGACCCGACCACGCCGAACCGGCAGGGGCCCGACATCGGGATGCAGTACCGGTCGGTGATCTTCTACCACACCCCGGAGCAGGAGAAAGAGGCGCGGACATCGAAGGAGGAGATGGACCGTTCGGGCAGGTTCGGGCGCCCCAT
This sequence comes from Methanoculleus sp. UBA291, assembly GCF_002499755.1. Lineage (NCBI taxonomy): Archaea > Methanobacteriati > Methanobacteriota > Methanomicrobia > Methanomicrobiales > Methanomicrobiaceae > Methanoculleus > Methanoculleus sp. UBA291. Next base: position 24,030 of record NZ_DANC01000054.1, read on the forward strand.
CGTCACCGCGATCGAGCCCGCGGGGACGTTCTGGCGGGCAGAGGAGTACCACCAGCAGTACTTCGCGAAGCACGGCGGCGGGCACTGCAGGACGGTGTGGTAGAGGGACGGAAGGGGGTTTATTCGGGGAAAGGCATTTGTCTGGCTGCGGCTAGAGGGAGCGAGATTTCCTAACCTCTGCTCCTATGGGACATGGCACTCCACAAACCCCGTACACGGCTTTCCAGTGGCTATCGCCATTGGGGGTGAGGCCGACGGGGAGGGGGGAGACTCCCTCCCCTGTCTCTACCCCGTAGGGCTAACATGCAACCCCCACCCCGCCCGTGCTTCGCGCTCCTCCCCCGCCCCTCGGGGCGGGGGCAGTGCGTGGCGATATCCCCACAAAATCCGTGGTTCGTTACGCGACTGGCCAGAAGGCAGGGGCACCAGAGGTGCGAGCGGAGCGAGCTTGAGCACCGAGGTGCGCAGTTCCCACGGTCTACTGCATCGGGCTTGCTCTCATACCTACTATTTAGAGAAATACGCTAATGATTGGTGATGCAGGGCAGGCGCCTCTAAATCAGCACCAAACCCCCCTTCACTCCCCCCTCGCCGGAACCCCGGTCTTGAACCCGACCCCTTCGAGCGAGGCGACCAGCCGCCCGCCCGAGTAGACGTCGACGGTGTAGACGGACGTCCTCTCCGTCTCCGAGACCCTGCGGGCGACCGCCTCCAGGGTCTCTCCCGCAGGCGGAGAAAAATAGCGGATATGGGCGGAGATCCCCGTCTGGTCCACCCCGTCAAGGTTTCCGGCGATGCCGAAAGCGTGGTCCGCAAGGGCAAAGATTGCGCCGCCGTGAGTCATACCATGGCCGTTCTCCCTTCCTGCGGTCGGCATGGCCACCCTGACGCAGCCCCCGGCGATCTCCGTGACCTCCATGCCGAGCAGGCGCGCAAACCCGCAGGTGTCGGACCGGTGCACTGCTTCGGCGTAGGCTTCCGGGACGGATGCGGTCTTCTTCATGAGGCTATTTGTACTCCCGCTTCGAGTAGGTGACGCCGCCGGCATTGCCGCCGCGAAGAACGATATACAGCCACTCCCCAATCGATTTGAGCGTTCCGAACTGCTGGTAGCGCCGCATCGAGAACCCGACCTTCAGGCGGGGATCGAGATGGACCCTGCCGATCTTTCGCATCCGTTGCGCTATCTCCAGGTCGTCCCCGGCATCGATGCAGCGATACATCCCCGCCCGGATGAACGTCTCGCGGTCGAAAGCCGTGTTGCACCCGAGCGTGAAGTAGATCGTCCGGGTGTAGTAGCCGATGCGCGAGAAGATGTTTGCACCGGCAAGCGAGAGCCGGTTCCGGAAACCGTCCTCGATCGGGTAGACCGTACCGTAGAGTTGCACGATCTCCCGTTCCGCAAAGTTTCTCTCGATCCGCTCCACCCAGTCCCGGGGGAGGATGCAGTCGGCGTCGGTCGTCGCGACGATATCGCCGGTGGCCGCCATCGCCCCGTCGTTCCGCGCCCCGCCGACCCTCCTGCTCGTCTGGACAAAGACCCTGTCCGCAAGAGGTTCCGCCAGTTCCCGGGTCCGGTCCTTTGAGTTCCCGTCGACGACGATGACCTCGTAAGTCTCCCTCGGCACCGTCTGGTCGGCGAGAGACTCAAGACAGCGCTCGATGTTCTGCTCTTCGTTGTAGGTCGGAACGACGACGGAGATCATCCCTCGATCAACTCCCGATACAGTTGTTGATGCCGTTTTGCTATAAGCGTGATGTCGTACTTCTCCGTCGAGGCGCGGGCCCGTGCGGCGCAGCGCCGCAGGGCTGCATCGTCGTTCACGAGGTCACGCGCCTCGTCGATGTCACAAAAGAAGAGGACCGAATCCCCGAAGATTTCCCGGAATTCGAAGATATCCCGTGCGATAACCGGGAGACCCGCCGAAAGAGCCTCGACGATCACGAGGCCGAAGGTCTCCGCGTGCGAAGGCATGAAGAAGACGTCCGCCCCGCTGTATGCCCGGGAGATGTCGTCGATGACCCCGGTGAAGATGACGTTCTCGTGGGAATGGGACTTGAGCATCTGGATCTTCGCATAGTCCTTCGAGAACGTCCCGTACGGGAACCCCCCCACCCAGACCCAGGTCATCTCGGGATGCCGGCTGGCCAGGTCCAGGAAGTCGTAGATGCCTTTCCGGGGAGTCTGCTGGCCGACGGAGAGGACCACTTTCTGATCGTGGTCGATTCCGTACTCGTTGCGGAATGATTTGCGCTTCTTCTTATCCCGCTTGAAGTATGCCCGGTCGATACCGTTCGGGATGAGGGTTTTCGGGACGTCGGGAACGAGCTGCTCGATCTCCCGGTGGCAGGGTTCCGAGATCGTGATGATGTGGTCGAATTGCCGGTAAATTTTGGGGTATACGGTGTTTATCCGCTTCGAAAAGGCGACATTCCCCTCGTTTATCCGGGGGGTCGAGTGGGCGGTCAGGACCTTCACGCCGTCGGTGAACTTCAGGTGATACAGCGCCCAGGGCCCGAAGGTGTGGTAATGCGTCAGGTCGAAGTCGCCGTGATACAGGTTGCGGGAGACCTCCATGCCGGGGAGCCGGGCGAGGTGGTTATACAACGTCCGTGCCGCTGTTGCGCACCCGATATACCGAAGAAAACGAAAATCCTCGACGAATATATTGACCTTCATCCGTTCGCCCTCACGAAGTCAAGCGCGCTCCGGATGCAGCCGTCCATGTTGAGGTACTCAAACTGTGAGAACCGGCCGACGAGGTCGATGCCCCGCTCCCTGCAGAACTCCCGGATGATCTTGATGTTCTCCAGATAATCGGTATCGTAGACGACGTAGGCAAACTTCTGCCGTGAGACGCCGGTGTAGACGATCCGCTCCCGGGAGAGGAGGAGCCCGGCGGCGACGAGCGATGCGACGGTATGCTCGATCACGTCGGCGTCCGACATCCGGGAGACCGCGTCCCCGTCGTTATAGGTGATCTCGGCAAGGATCGAGGAATGACCCGGCGGGGCGACCGTTGTGCTGTAGTTTGAGGGGAACGATACCCGGTTGAAGAGGCCCGTCGCCGGGTCGGGGACGTAGAGCCACGAGATATCGGGGACCTCCCCCGCGAGCCCGATGAAGACCGAACAGAGCGAGTTGTACCGGAGGGCGTCGCACGCCGTCTGCACCCCGGCCGGGACGTCCGAAAGACAGGGGAGCAGGTTCTGGAGCGGGATGGTCGATATCAGGCGGTCGGCACGGACGGTCTCCTTCCCGTCGCCGACAATGAACTCGCCGTTCTCCTCGCGGACGGAAGCGACGGAAAACCCGGTCCGGACGGCAGGGAGGACCGGCTCCGCAATCGCCCGGACCAGCGCCTCGATCCCGCCCTCCACCGGGTAGGAGAAGACCGCCTGGTGAGTATAGCCCTCGGTCTCGATCCCGATGGCCGACCGGATGATGTCCTCGACCGGCGGGCGGGGGATGCGCCCCTCCACCCAGTGGTGCGACATCCGGTCGGCCGGGAAGTTCCAGATCTTCTCGTTGTAGGGGATCATGTAGCATTCGGCGATGCCCCGGCCGAAAGTGTAGGTGATCCACTCGGCAAAGTTCGTCGGCGGCGCAACCTCGCCCTTCTCGACGGCGATGAGGTTTTTCACGAACTCGTCGATGCAGAAAAAGCGGTCTTCGTCGGGCAACTGGTAAAGACCGTTCTCGAAGGGGTATTTGACGTAACGCCCCTTATAGAAAATTTTCGTATTCCGTTTTCGTCGGTCGGCGTTCTCACCGAGGACCGAGAGCATGAAGGAGAGGACTTCGGTATCGCGGGAGAAGATGATGTGCGAGCCCCCGACATCGAACGTGAACCCCGCCTCCGTCCTTGAGCGGCAGAGCCCCCCGATCCTCTCACGCTCTTCAAAAACGGTCACGTCGTCGCCCTGTTCGCGGAGCAGGCGGGCCAGCGTAATCCCGGTGAGACCGCCACCCAGTACCGCCGATTTCACGTTCTTACTGTTTAATGTCAAAGCCATATATGGTTGACCATCCGTTCCCCACGGTTGCCGCGTATCGAGGGGAAATCAGGAGAAACCAGGCCGGAAACGGTGGGTGCGCCTGTTCTCCCGCAACGGATCCACGGGGGCGTCGGTCTCGACCGGCACATAAGACGCTTAAAAATTGTTAAATTCTCTTATAAACACCTGTAAATCTTTTGCATAGAGCTCGGGCTCCTCCCAGGCTGCGAAGTGCCCGCCGCGGGGGAGTTCGGTGAAGTGCTGGAGGTTCATCCTGCGTTCGGCCCATTCGCGGGGCAGCGGGGCGTCCAGGGGGCAGTGAGCGACGGCTGCCGGAACCGGTGTGCGCCGCCAGGGAGTGGAAGCGGCGTGCGCGTCAAGATAGTACCTGCGGACGGACGAGCCGATCGTCTGCGTAACCCAGTATATCATGATATTTGTGAGCAACTCGTCGCGGCTGAAGCGTCTCTCGATCTCCTCACCGGTCGTGCCCGTGGTGATAAAACTCATGATCCAGGCTGCGAGGCCCGCAGGCGAATCGGCCAGTCCGTAGGCGAGGCTCTGCGGTTTTGTCGACTGGACGATGTTAAAGGCGCCTTCGTTCATCCACCACTGCTGGATGTAGGCTGCAAACGCAATCTCGGGCTCCGTGAGGGTCGATGTGTCCGTCGTCTGGTCCGGGTAGCCGACGTCGGTCAGGTGGACGCCAATCAGGGCGTCTGCGCGGCGCTCTGCCAGGGACTGGGCGATCAGGGTTCCGGCATCGCCGCCGGCCGCGATAAATTTCCGGTACCCGAGCCCTTCCGTCATCAGCCGGGCGAAGAGATCGGCGGTATCGCCGGTGGTCATGGCCTTCCTGTCCGAGAACCCCTGCCCCGGGATGGACGGGACGATCACGTCGCACGATGTGCCGGGGTCGCCTCCGAACCGGGCCGGATCGGTCAGCATCGGAACGACCCTGTGGTAGCGGTAGAAGGAGTCGGGCCAGCCGTGGAGCAGGAGGACCGGCGTCGGGTCCGGGCCTCTGCCGCGCTCGTGGATGAAGTGAACACCTATCCCGTCGATCTCCGCCCTGAACTGGGCGAATCTGTTCAGGTACGCCTCAGGTCTGCGCCAATTGTAGGAGTGCTCCCAGTAGTCGACCAGATCTTTCATGTACCCAAGGTTGGTGCCGTATGCCCAGCCGGCGCCGTCGTCGGGCCAACGGGTCCGGGCGAGCCGCCGGGCGAGGTCGTCGAGGACGGCCTGCAGCACGGCGATGGTAAAGGGTTCAATCTTCATGCGGCAGTCCTCCTCTCCTGTTCGTGTATCCTCCGACGATACGCGTGCCGGGAGGGGCATCGCTCGTATATAAAACATTCCTCCAGGAACTTATGAGCAGGAAGCGTGGAGTTGGGTTCGCTCCGGAACGGTTTTGCGGCTCCCGGTACACTACCGTTTTGCTCTTCTCTTTGCGAGGACCGGACTCTTTTCTATTGACTTCTGCAGGGGTTCGATCATGTAGGCGGGCATGTTCTTCACCACCTCCCGCCTGACGGAGGGGATGCTCATCGCAAGAGCGGTCACCCGGGTGCCGATCCTCTGCAGGTAATCCCGGGTGGGGAAGTCGTAGAGCCCATGCTGCCGGTAATACCGGTCGTCCGCCTTGAAGATCGCCCGCATTCCCCCCCAGATTTCATCCCGGAAGATCTTATGGCCGGCGACGGCCAGAAAGGTGACCGGCGCGATATATCCCCGGTCCGAGAGCCTCACGGAGCGTTCGGCCAGGGCGTGCAGGGCAGCATCGATCTCGCCCGGGTCCGGCTCGTTGGTCACAATCCCTGCAAGGTTGGCTTTTTCCGTCATCACCAGGCTCGTGAGGACCTCACGGAGGGTCGCGAGATGGCCGAGCGGGCCTTCCACCAGGTATGCGACCTGTTTTCCTGCAAATGCCGGTACATGGCCGCTGAAGAAACTTCGATCGATGAACTGCTTCCAGGCAGCCGAGAAGAAACGGTCCCGAACGGTCCCGGCCAGGACCAGAATATCCGCGGCAATGACGTACTTCTCCCAGAATGCCAGAAATCCGTCGTCGTAGATACAGGTGTTCTCGAAGGCACACCGGCAGCACCCCTGGCAGGCACCCTTCATCATGGCGTCCCGGATGTGGGCGACCCGGGCCGAACCCCCATAACACGCCGCGAGCTCGCCAACCATCGCTTCCAGGTCGGAACCGGGTTCTGCGTCGTGCAGGATGACCACCCGTCTGCCGTGCGTATCCACCGTGATCGGCGGGGCCTTTGGGGTGTAGGAGGAAGTGATCGCGGGCAGCGGCGGAAACTCCCTCTGGATCGGCCGCCGCTCTTCGATCGCCTCCAGGAAATCGGAGAAGAAGAGGATGAGCTGCTCCTGGAACGCCTCCTTCTCGAGATCCTGCATGTGGGCCGAACAGAAACCGACATAACGCATGCCGAGGTCGTCGCAGACCCCGTGCAGGTAGGCATGGGCGGTGTGATCGAAGAAGCGGATGGAGGTGGTGAGGCTGGCGGTATACTTCCCGGAGAACACCTCCGTCGCGTTCCGCTCGTCGATCAGTTCGACGAATCGCTTCAACTGGGCCGGGACCAGCATGACGTAGACCGGAGTTGCCCAGAGCACGCCGTCGGACTCCGTTACCGTGGCGAGCAGCCCGTCCCACACCTCTTCCTGCCGCTCAATCGTCCGGATCTCCTTTCCTGCATGCACGACGGTGAAGGTATAATCTGGAAATGCCTGCTCGAGAAACTGGACGTACTGGAGGGTGACGCTCTGCTCTCCCTTGGGACTCCCGGAAATGACAGCGATCTGCATGGTTTTACCTGCTCGTGTATTATATACGGATCTGAAGCGGACGGGCGGATATACCTTGTGGGAAGAGGGGGTTACGCGGCGACCGCCGTCTCATGCGGTCCGGGTGATGCAGGAAAGTGAGATGCGGCATTCGTAACCAGACGCCTGTTTTTGATTTGGCTCTGGATCTAAAAACGATCGATGGCTCTTACAGATCCGGGGTTCAAGGGGGTGCAAGAAAGCCCCCGGCTTGAGCCGTGGGGATGAATTGAACCCCTTTGTCAACATGTCGAATAGGGAAAGGGTGTCGCCACCTTTTTCCCCTTCCAAGAACCTTGGATTCCCGGAATACATAACGAGTTAAATAATTCGCTGCATTGCTATCACTCTAAATTAGGATCATTCTTCAAAATCAAGGCGATAGATTTATTCATCGTTATGCGTTACACATAACGAGCATGATTGTATCCGCCAACGAAATTCATTCTGTTGTGGATTTTGACTGAAGTGCAGCCTGTTTGAATGTGACTCGTTATGAGTCGGCGGGAATGCAGGAGGAACCGTACGTGCGCCTTTCAGCGCATACGGCTCGCGCATTCCGCTATCCTGTTTGGGGCGGCAACGTAACAAAGGTTACTCTGGTCTCGTCTCTGGGTGTTGGTTGTTTTATGCGTTCCGTCCTTTCCAAGAAATATTCCCTGTCAAGATATGGGTTCGCATTGAGGGTGATTCGAGAAGGCCTTTGACCAATAACCGCTCTGAAGAGGTTGATATCGGTCCCTAGGATTAGGTAAGAGCCTCCTGGCCTGGAGGCGGGGAGGCATCCCCAGGAATCCTCTCCAGAGTAGGGGTCCGAGGGCCCCTGGAGAACTCTGATATGCCCATCATCTCAGGGCGTGGAGCCGCTCCCATCCGCCTCAACAGGGAATCAATGCTACCCGGAATATGTTTTCTAAGATAGCATACAGTAAGGTGCGTGCTGAATGGGTTAGCCGATTGTTTGCTGGACAACTATTCCAAGGAGGTCAGTAAGTTCATTCTCAAATTTTCTTGTACAATCGGTCGCCCCGCTTCTTGCGTGAGCAACCTCGTGAAGTAAAATCCCGGCATAACTTCCGAGATCTTTCAGGTTATCATATCTTATTACAATCCTTCCTTCTTGGGGCTCCCACAATCCACCAACCTCATAGTAGGTCTCTTTATCGAGGCGCATAGTCTTAGATATCAATATATCTTTTACATCTCCCGGTTTCCCTCCGATAAGAGACAGGATTTTATCTGTTTGTTTATAAACCCGCAACTCACCGGGCTTTAACTGGTCTTCGGTTACAAAAGAAAATTTAAAACTTTCATTCCAGTCTCTGGTGAATTGTTCAATATCCCTGATCGGGTTGCCAGAAAGATCTGTATTACCACTGATCTTCTTTTTGATGTTTTGAGGAAGTACAACTACCTCATACTGGTCTCGTTGAACTCGATCTACCAGATTTGGTGAAGAAATCACCTCTTCAGACGTGAAGAAGACGACTCTAGAACGTTCGTTGCAGAGCTTGCATGCATGAACAGCTATATCAGTCCAGGTTAGTTCGTCATGCTGCCCTCCGGTATCATATCTACTCAGATCATCTACCAGTTTACGTGCAACCGTTTCACTCTGACACTTTTTAAGGATGCTTTTAACCCGATCCGTGTATGCTGTTCGTCCTACGTTTGTTCGCTCTCTATTTAGCGCCTTTTTAATGGTTTGATTTAACTCAGTAATGTTGTAGGAGAAGAGGAAATTATCTTCCTGCGCAACCTGTACCCCGTTGATATATATCCATGCAGTCTCAGACTCCTTTTCGAGAACCTGTCCAATTGGTGTTTCCTCTAATATTTTCTCACCAGAGAAGCGTAAAAACAGATTTTTTGCTTTTTCAATCTCTATATCCGGACAATTTTTTAATATAAACTCTGTTCCTTTGAAGCCCTTATCTGACGAAGGAGTTATATTCGCATGCAAAGTGACAATATCAGCGAAACCATGTTTATTGGTTCTCTCTAATGTCATGTTGATGTGACGCGATTTTATTGAGACCTTTACACCTTTTCTATCAAAGGTTGCAAGAGCATCCTTCAAGCCGATGCCAAATTTTCCAATGGTGTGAGCGCTTTTAATTTTTTCGTCATTTTCTTTTTGAGTTAGATGCTCAGAGTTAATCCCTCTTCCATAATCTCGAATATGCCATGAGTTCCCATCATCTTTAAAGATCTCAATCTCTTCAGATTTTGTCAGTAACTCCTCATCGATAGCATTGGCAATTATTTCTCTTAAGGCATGATAAATCTCCCAATCTTCCAGTATTTTTTCTATATTGAGGTCAAACTTTTTAATCATGCTATCGAACTCCGCTGGGCAACGTTTCATATTTTCTGTAATTTGTCTGAGCCCTGTCTCCTTGTCTGATCATTCCCTCTCCACGGTCAAATACCTTCTGCCGGTGACCCACTCCTCGTTTACATCCATCAGAATGGATCCGACCAATCTGAGTAGTGCCTCTTCATTTGGGAACACCCCAACTATCTTGGTTCTCCGTTTCAACTCCTTATTGCCCCGGCCGAATAGGGAGAGGGTGTTGCCATCCTCACCCCTTCCAAGAAATACTCCCTGTCAAGAAATGGGTTCGCATCAAGTTTGAGGTGTGAATGTCTTTGGATTTTGGTATCCGAGAACTTCCGGAGTTTTTTTCTCCGTTGGCTGGAACACCCATTTCCTGTTTCCCTCTGGTTGCGAGGTCATCCCATGACCCTCCAGATCATGCTGGCACATGCCCGGTGGATCAACCCGAGGAATGAGTGCTCATACCGCTCGTAACGTGGAACAATCTTCTTGAACGCCTCAATCCAGCTGTAGAACCGTTCAATAGCCCATCTTTCTTTATACAGTATCGGATCGAACCGGCGTGGCCTTCCCCGCTTCGAGTGTGCCCGGGATCTCGGGTTGGTCGGGATATTCCTCCTGATCCTTCGTCTCTGGTTGTATTGACGGATCTTCTGGGCATCGTAGGCTGCATCTGCGGAGATGATCGTGGGATGCACCTGCATCTCCAGAATCGTAAACGCTTCAACAGTTGGTTCATAGAGTTGGGAATCATGGATATTTGCCGGGAAGACGGTGCAGGCAAGAGGAAGACCGTTCCGATCGACCAGAGCACTTAGCTTGTTCCCTTTTACTTTCTTATAGCCATCATAACCGATCGATCCCCTTTTTTGGCCGGGATATCCTTGGTATCGGTGGAACAGTGGGTGAGATCGACACGGAAACTGCTCTGCAGTTTCCTGTCAGGAAAATCTCTGATTTTCCGTGTCTTTCGGATCTCATAGCCCGATCGGAGAAGGTCGAGGAACATGTCCTGATAAATGCTTTGTTCGGCAAGATAGAGGTGAAACCGATGTACCGTCGATTTCGTGCCGTATTGTCGAGGGACGTCACTCCAGGTATAACCGATAGTCAGGACATCGAGAATCCCGTTGAACATCGCCCGATGGTCGGTTCGGGGTCGCCCGACATGAGGTTTCTGAGGAGGGAGATGCGGCTCAATGATTGCCCAGAATTCGTCATCGATTTCCCGGAATGCCATGCTCTCCGGGTTTTATTCAAGGCCCAATATAATTGTGGGGTGACCTCGTGCTAACACATAACGATGAATAGATCTATCACCTTGATTTGAAGGGCGATTAGGATTTAAAGGATGGTAATACGGCAGGTTATTTAACCCGTTATATATTCCAGGAATCCAGGCTTCACTGTGCGAAGAAGTATCCCGGAACCCCAGATGTGGATGAGGAGACTGAAAATTTATAGGAATCTATTCGCGGACGTTAAGACAATAAAGGAATAGAGGGCACAATAGAAAGGCCCAAGGTCAGAACCAACAAGTTTATGACTCATGACTTCGAACCAGATGGATGATATATATGAGAAATTTCCATTTTTTTACCTATGTTTCTATCTGTGCACTTGTTATAATTTTTACAGCAGGATGCTCCCAAATAAGTTCTACTCCAACTTCTGTAAAAGCACAAGATGAATCGATCGTAGGAAAATGGTACGCATCCTCTCCAGACGAACTCACTTTTCAGTTCAATGCAGATGGTACATTCACGGAGTCTGGTCAGTTTGGGACGTATCACGGCAAATGGGTAAAAGTAGCGAAAAACACGTACGATGCAGAGATTCGCGATGGATGGGGTGCTAAAAAACAAGCTCATTTCCTATATAACAATGGACAACTCTTGACGGGGGGCATTATGCCTCTGCAGAAAATTTGATTCGCCACCGAGCTACTTACTACCTAATCTGCTGAATCCGATCAGCACATTCCAAGCTTTATATAAACTGTTCATTCACATTGCGAACCCTCCAACCAACCGATATACAATTATATTTATAAATTGAAAAAATATAACTACTTTCTCTTCCATATTTCTTATGCAATGTGGAGCAGATCAGAGTTCTGCTCTTTCCTTCGTTATCCCGCGGGCGCATGTCGCGGTAGGTACATCTCAAACGGATAAGATGACGAATTGACCCGCAATCCCCGATGCAGCCTCTTGTCGCACCCGTCCTCCTCTCCCGGACCATGCCGCGGGGATCAAGGCCCATCGGACAACCCGCGAGCATCTTCGAGGCAACGGCCGGTGTCAGCGGCGAGGCAGAGCGCCGACCACCCGACGGCGTTGCGGATCTTGCGGCACGTTCTTCACCTCTCCGGTTCATCGCCGTGCTCCATCGCTACGGCAGTCATCCCCTCTTTCGGAACGTCCTGCACCACGCGTATCCCCAAAAATCCGGCAGGAGACCCCTCCCTGCCCATGAGGTCCTCGACCCAAGCACGGTTCGCCCGGAGGGCGCATCCGCCGCTCGACTCCGTGAGTACCTCCGGCGTCTCGCGGAGCCGGTTGAGCAGCCGGGACTGCAGGGCGTCTTTGAGCGGCACGACCGTAAGGTTCGCGTCCGAGTAGGGGGCCGCGGGGCAGGGTTCGAGGTCGCCGGACGGGCTGACGTGCACGAACCCCCGGCCCGCGGCAAGACACCCGCCGTAGGTATCCTCATCCCCGGGAAAGCCGAGGAAGAGCGCCGGGAACTTCCTGTTGTAGTCCGAAAGGACGGTCTGCAGGGTCTTCTTCTGTTCGTCGGTCAGGACGAGGTCCTCCGTGCCGGGCGTCATCGGCACGTACTCGACGAACGTGAAGGCCCGGGCACCGGCCCGGATCATCTCCCGGGCGAATGCAACACCCGTGACCTCCTCGAAGTTCTCCCGTGTTGCGGTCACGGAGCAGCCGAAGAAGACGTTGCGATCTTTTAAGCGGGTGCAGACCGAGAGGAGCCGATCATAGATCCCGCCGCCCCGCCGCCGGTCGGTATGCTCACGGAAGCCCTCGAAACTGATGATCGGCACCACGTTCGGACACACCGCGATCGCCCCGGCAACCATATCGTCGATCAGAAGGCCGTTCGTGAAGACCGGGAAGAGCACCTGAGGGTGGGCCTTTGCCACATTGATGATCTCTTCCTGCCGGATAAAAGGCTCGCCGCCGGCGAGGACGATGACGGAGACCCCGAGCCCTGCGGCCTCGCTCACGACCGATGCGAGGACCTCCGGGGTCATCTCGACTTTCAGGTTCTCGCCGCCCCGCCCGTGCATGTAGCAGCCCGCGCACGTGAGGTTGCAGCGCGAGGTGATGCTCACGATCATCACCGGCGGGACAAGGAGGCCTTCCCGCTCGTAGCGCTTCCGCACCGCTACCGCTTTCTGCTGGCGGCGCAGGATGGCGGCGCCAGGGATGGCGAGGGCCGGAACTGCTGCTATGATCCGGACTGCCTGGGAGAGGGTCTCCCTGATCGTGGCGTTGAACGCCTCCCGGTATTGGTTGCTGTCTTTCATGGACCTGTCACGCCCTCGGTTCCGGCGGGAGTGTGTCTTTCCATCGCCGCCGGGCTTCCATGTCCGCAACCGCGAGGTCCGGGTGCCGGTATCGGCCCCGTCCCTCTGCTCCCGGCATCATGTGGGGCGGGGACTGTGCCAGCCGATCGCGGTTGAACGAAAAGTAGACGTGAAACCCCTCCCGCCGGGACGTCACGAACCCTTCGCTCTTCAGTGTTTTTAAGTGCTGCGAAACGGCAGGCTGAGAGATGCCGAGTCTTCCGGCAAGATCGGAGACGCCCATCGTCCCGGTGGTGTCCGTTGCAGTCGTCCATGTGTGTATAAGCATTTGATTATAGAGATATAGACTTTGTAGGGAACCCGGAGATTCGGGACCGCACGAAGATGAAAAAAACGATTGCCCCGGGGGGCCGGGAGCGTTTCGCCGTCACTGCTGACGGTGAGATTCCTGCTCGACGAACAAGGTCTCACCCGGACTCTCCACCCGCGGAGAGCGAACGGGCGACTGGATATACCAGCCGGTTCGGGTGTTGTCGAGTGCGGTCTCGGAGTTCCTGGTGGAGAGAAGGCTCACGACGACCATGACCAGAAGCGAGCACACGAGCGCGTAGAGGCTGAAGTGCACCGGGAGCGGCGCCACGAACTGGTGCCAGTAACCGAAGGCAGCGGACGCGACAAGCCCGGTCGCCATGCTCGCGACCGCCCCCTCTCCCGTGGCGCCGCGCCAGTAGAGCCCGGCGAGCAGCGGGACCGCAAACGTCGCGAGCATGACCCCGATACCCATCCAGATCAGCCACGCAAGCATCGGCGGCGGGTTGATGGCAAGCAGGAGCGTGCCGGCGGCCGCAAGGACAATCACGACCTTCGAGACGAGGAGCACCTCTTTATCGGACGCCGAGGGCCGGAGGATGTTCTTGTAGATATCCCATGCGAACGAGGTGCCGACGGTGAGCATGAGCCGGTCGGTCGTGGACATCACCGCCGCAAGGACGATCACCGCAAAGAGCGCCCAGAACGCCACATTCGGCAGGGCATACTCGACGCCCGCTATGAAGGCATAGTCCTGGGCGTTTACGGCAGGGGGGAGCACGAGTTTCCCCTCCTCGACGAGCGACCGCACGGCGAACCCGACGAATTTTACGAGGAACATAACGACCGCGTAGATGCCGAACGCGATGAGCGGCGCCCACTTGAAGTAACGGTCCTCTTTTGCGGCCAGAACATTGTTGATGACGTGCGGCGCACAGGCGAGGCCGACCATCAGGAGGACGGCGAACGAGACGAGGAACTCGGGCGTCGTATAGGCGTACGAAGCGTATGCCGGACTCGGGAACCAGGGCTCGATAAAGTTCGGGTCGACCCCGGCGAGCACGGTATTGATGTGGGCGAGCCCGCCGGCGCTGGCAATGACGGGCGGGGCCATCAGGAGTACGCCGAGGATCAGGATGCCGCCCTGAAAGAGGCCCGTCCATGACACGGCGTAGAGCCCTCCGACGACCGTGCAGGCGGTGACGATGATCCCGGAGATGAGCAGCGCCTGCCAGTGCGGGATACCGAAGAGCCAGACGAGCACGATGCTGATCGCGGCGTACTGCCCGACGAGGTAGATCAGCGAGACGACGATGCCTGAGACGGCGGAGAGACCCCGGAGCGCCCGCGGGCTCTCGAACCGGTCCGCGAGATAGTCCTGGATGGTCATATACCCCCGCTCCTTCCCGATGGTGTGAAGTTTCACCCCGAAGAAGATGATGCAGAACGAAGCCGCGAGCGGGACGAAGATCTGCTCCCATATCCCCGGCCAGCCCGAAGTATAACCGAACCCGCTGACGCCGAGGAGACTCATGCCGCTACAGATGGAGCAGACGATCAGGAGCGTGAAGACCCAGAACCCGAGCGACCTGCCGGCGAGGATGTAGTCTTCGGTGTTGTGGATCTTCCGCGAAGTCCAGCCTCCGATAAGGACGAGCACGACGAAATAGAGCACGATCATGCCGAGCGTGAGGAGGTCCGCCATTCAAGCGGCCTCCCTGAACCTGAGCCCCCAGAGGGCGAGCAGTATGACGACAACGAGGGTCACACTGCCCACGATGAGGGCCGTATGGAAGGGTAATCCAAAGAACATATTAGGTTAGTGTGTGACATGTTAACATATAACACAATCGTATAAGACCGGGAGGCCGTCCCGACGGGACCTATGAGCATCCAGCACAAAAAGGGAGTTATTTGGAACTTTTGACGGTCTTAGCGCCGCGGAGGAGAGCGATCTTACCGGTGCGGACGAGTTCCTTGATGCCGTACTGGTGCAGGAGTTTCTCCAGTGCGTCGATCTTCTCCGTATCCCCGGTCACCTGGAGCACCAGCGTCCTTGTCCCGACGTCCACCACCTGCGCCCGGAAGATATCGGCGATCTGCAGGATCTCGGCGCGGGTGGTGCCCGGCTCGGCGGTCACCTTGATGAGGGCGAGCTCCCGTTCCACGCTCTCCCGCTCCGTCAGGTCCGAGACCTTGATGACGTCGATGAGTTTGTTGGTCTGCTTCATGACCTGCTCGATCACGGCATCGTCGCCGTTCACCACGATCGTGATCCGGCTCATATCCGGCTCCTCGCAGGTCCCGACGGCGAGGCTCTCGATGTTGAACCCCCGGCGCGAGAACATCCCGGCGACACGGCTGAGGACGCCCGCCCGGTTCTCGACGAGGACGCTCAACGTATGCGGCTTCATCCCTGACGCACCCCGATCATCTCGTTGATGGCGGCCCCCGCCGGGACCATGGGGAAGACGTTCTCCTCCCGCTCGATCCTGAAGTCCAGGACGAACGGCCCGTCGACGGCGAGCGCAGCCTCCAGAGCCTCCCGGACGCCGTCTTTTTCCTCGACCCGGATCCCTTCGACCCCGTAGGCGTTTGCGATCTTCACGAAGTCCACCGGCGGGAGCTCGGTGTAAGAGTAGCGGCGGTCGTAGAAGAGTTCCTGCCACTGCCGGACCATGCCGAGGTACATGTTGTTTAAGATCACGACCTTGACGGGGATGTCGTAGTGCGCCACCGTCCCGAGTTCCTGGATGTTCATCTGGAAACTCCCGTCGCCGGCGACGTCGACGACCGGCACATCCGGCCGGGCGAAGTGGGCGCCGATGGCTGCCGGGAACCCGTAGCCCATCGTCCCGAGGCCGCCGGACGTGATCCAGGTCCGGGGTTTTCTGAAGCAGTAGTAGAGGGCGGTCCACATCTGGTTCTGGCCGACCTCGCTCGTGATGATCCCCTCCCCGTTCAGGACGTCGGAGAGTTCCCGGACGACGTACTGCGGGCGGAGATGGTCATCGTCGCGATATTGGAGCGGGTACTGCGCCTTCCAGGCGTTGATCCGGGCGACCCAGTTCGCCGTATCGCCGTGCTTCTGCATCCGCCGGATCAAGGCCTGGAGCACCGTTTTCACGTCGCCCACGATCGGGACGTCGACCTTCTTGTTCTTCCCGATCTCCGCCGGGTCGATGTCGATGTGAATGACCGCGGCGTTCGGCGCGAAGGTCTCGATCTTGCCCGTCACCCGGTCGTCGAACCGGACGCCGACGGCGACCAGGAGGTCGCACTCCGTGACGGCATAGTTCGCGGACTGGGTGCCGTGCATCCCGAGCATCCCGAGGTTGAGCGGGTGGTCGCCGGGAACGGCGCCGAGCCCCATCAGGGTCGTCGTCACCGGGATAGCAGCGGCCTCCACGAACTCGAGGAGTTCGGCCGACGCCCCCGAGAGGATCACCCCGCCGCCGGCGTAGACGAGCGGCCGCTCGGCTCTCGCGATGAGATCGAGCGCTTTATCGATCTGACGGACGTGCCCCTGGTAGGTGGGCCGGTAGCCCCGGAGGGAGACCGGAGCGGGGGCGGTCTTCGCGCTCTTCACTTCGCCCGTGCTGACGTTTTTAGGGAGATCGACCAGCACCGGGCCGGGACGGCCCGTTCGCGCGATATAGAACGCCTCCTGGACTACACGGTCGAGATCGGCGGCGTCCTTCACCAGGTAACTGTGCTTCGTCACCGGCATCGTGATCCCGGTGATGTCCGACTCCTGAAATGCGTCGTTTCCGAGAAGGCCGGTCGGCACCTGGCCGGTGAGTGCCACGACGGGGATAGAGTCCATATACGCCGTCGCGATACCGGTGACAAGATTGCACGCGCCGGGACCGGAGGTGGCAAGGCATACCCCTACGCGGCCGCTTGCACGCGCGTAGCCGTCGGCCGCGTGCGCCGCTGCCTGCTCATGCCTTACCAGTATGTGCCGGATCGACGAATCGTAGAGTTCATCGTAGATCGGCAAAACCACGCCGCCGGGGTAGCCAAAGATGGTGTCCACCCCTTCGCGCTGCAGCGCTTCAATCAGAGTCTTGGCTCCGGTCTTCATTGCTCTTCCCTGAGTAATCTGTTCATCCCGGCGATAACTGCTTCGACGCTCGCCGTGATGATGTCGGTTCTCGCGCCCCGCGAGGTGACGGTCTTACCGTCTTTGCTGAGTTTCACCGATACATCAACGACGGCATCCGTGCCGCCGGTTATGGCATCCACGCGGTATTCATCAAGTCTTACGCTGCCGACGTCGGCGACCGATCGCTGAAGCGCGCGGATCGCCGCGTCCACCGGCCCGGTCCCGACCGCGGCACCGGTCACCTCTTCGCCGTTGACGAGCAGCGTCACCGAGGCGGTCGGCATTGCGTTACTTCCGGAGACGGTGGTGAACTGGCGAAGTTCAATGCAGGGCGTAAACTCGATTGCCATCACGGTCTCGGCAATCGTCATGACTTCGGCGTCGGTTATCCGCACCCCGGCATCCCCGACCTGCTTGATCCGGGCGAGGATCTCCGCAAGCTGCGCGTTGTCGGGGGTATACCCCATGTCGTGAAGAGCGGCCTCGACCGCCGCCGACCCGGAGTGTTTCCCGAGGACGATGCGACGACGCCTTCCTACTCGTTCGGGCTGGAGCGGTTCGTAGGTGCTTGCGTCCCGCATCACCCCGTGGGCATGGATGCCGCTCTCGTGGGTGAAGGCCATCTCGCCGACGATGGGCTTGTTGGTCGCAAGCGGCACCCCGGTCAGCCGGGCGACGCGGGTCGAGAGGGGGTAGAGTTTCTCGGTCGCGATCCCGGTATCGACCCCGTAGAGCACCTCGAGCGCCATCACCAGTTCTTCGAGGGCGGTGTTTCCCGCCCGCTCCCCGATGCCGTTGACGGTGACGTGAGCACAGGACGCCCCGGCACGAAGGGCGGCGACGGTGGTTGCAAGCCCAAAGCCGAGGTCGTCGTGACAGTGGATGGAGAGCGGAGCGAAGAGGAGCGGCGGGACGACCGCGGCCGCACGCTCGGGCGTGAGGATGCCGACGGTGTCGCAGAAGCAGAGCCGGTCTGCGCCCCGCTCGACTCCTTCCCTGAAGACTTCGGCAAGGAACGCCTGGTCGGCGCGGGACGCGTCCTCCCCGGAGAGCTCGACGATGAGCCCCCGGCTCTTCGCATACTCGACGGCGCTCCAGGCCATATCACAGACCTGCTCGCGGGTTTTGCGGAGTTTTTTGCTGATATGGAGGTCGCTTACCGGGACGACGAGGTGGACGGAGTCGGCGCCGGCGTCGGCGGCGAGGTCGATATCGCCGGGGAGAGCCCGGACGTAGGTGCAAGCCTCGGCGGCAAGCCCGGCGTCGGCGATTGAGCGAATGGACTCGCGTTCTCCTGCGGACGCGGCCGCAGAACCTGCCTCGATGACGTGGACGCCGATATCGGCGAGGTGCGTTGCAATCTCAAGCTTCTCGGCCGGCGTGAGAGAGACACCCGGTGTCTGTTCGCCGTCCCGGAGCGTTGTGTCAAAAAAGCGGATCGATTCACCAAATAAAGCAATCACTCATAGTGGGTTTCACCACCAGAGGGTTGGAGGCGACAGTACTTAAAGGTTGGGCAGCCGGGGCGGCAAAAAGAGGAAAGGACTCTACGCCGACGCCGGGGCGCTCTCGTAGACGAGGGCGATGTAGCGGTAGGTGAAGATGATGAACGCCGGCATGAGAATAAACAGGAGCGGCACACCGAGAACCGGTATCAGGAGAAGGATGAACTGTGCCACCGCGACCACGATGCCCAGTATGAGAAGGGCGATGAAGACGTCGAGCCACCCGACCCTGCCGATGTGGGAGAGGAGGGCGCCGAACCGGAATGCTTCGCCCACCCTCCCCGTCCGGGCGAACCGGACCATCGCAAAGGTCGAAAGGATGCCGACGACGACGGCAAGGACGATGAAGACGACGAAGAGGGCGATGGCTACAAAGATGCCCGCCTCAGGGCCGAGGCCCGATCCGGAGCCGGGCCCGGGAGTCGTCGTCGCCGAAACCGGGATGAAGTACGCGACAAAGCCTACGAGCGCAATGACCCAGATCGGGATGGCGTAGATGACCGTGATGACGAGCAGTTTGATGCCGTCGACGAAAAGCCCGATCCAGCCTTTGAGCTCGGGGGCGGGCTTTGCGCCGCTCATGACCCGGACGGTGTAGCCGCAGATGAACGGGAAGAGGATCGTACTGACGATCAGGAGGAGCCAGCGGACCCACCTGCCCCAGAGGGCTTCCTTCGTGTAGTCGAAGGCATCGCTGAGCATTCGTAAGGAGTCCATGGATATCACTGTATGTTCCGGTAAGGATCTACCGTTTACGGGGATAAACGCGCTGTTTTGTTCGCAGAGGAGAAAAGCCCGTACGGGGGAAGAACGACCGGGGTAGAAAATGGTTCCGTTTGAAAGAAAAAGAAGGGTTATCCCGGTTTTACGCGGGGGGAGGCACTTCCTCATAGACCTGGGCAAGGTAACGGGTGTAGAAGACGACGAACGCAACGTTGAGGAAGAGAGCGATGATCCAGCCGAGGAAGGGGATCAGGATGATGAGACCGACAACGAGGTCGTAGATGAACGCAAGGACAAGGAGAACGATGACCGCGATGATCCAGGTTCCCCAGCCGAGTTTGCCGATGTGCGAAAAGATCGCACCGAAGTTGAACGCCTCACCGAATCTGTCCGTGTGGGCGAAGCGCAGTACGGCAAACAGGGCGACGAACCCAACAATAATCGCAACGAGCCCTGCGAGAAGGAAGCCTCCGAGGAGACTCAGCACAGCGGCACCCAGCGCTGCCGCATCGCCGCCGGCTGCTTCGTTTGCCAGGATGCCGAGGAGACCGACTCCGCCGAGTACCAGGAAGACGATGATCGCCGGGAGTGCGTAGATTAGCACGATGATGTTCAGTTTCCATCCGTCGACGAAGAGCTTGCCCCACTGATCGATCTCGGGGGCCGGTGTCTTCCCGGAGAGGACCCGCACTATGTAGCCGCTGAAGAGCGGGACCAGGAAGAGCGTGAACGCCTGAATGATCGACAGGATGATCAGTGCAATCCATCGCAGCCACTTTCCAACCAGACATCTTTGGCGTACTCAAACGACCTTGAGATTACATTACCATAGTCCATAGGTATATCACCTACGAGTAAGTGTGAGAAAACCGGATATAAACGTATTGTTTAAATTCAGGTGTTCATCCGAGATTGTTGTGAAAAACAGGCAAGGATGTCCACATACTCCGGCAGAGACGGAGGTACCGCGGCCCTAAGGCACCCAAGACTCCGTCAACGAGGGGGGAGCGGGGACGTGAACTACCCTGTGCTCATCGGTGCGCGGCCTCCTGCTTCGACGACTCCCCCGGAGGTCGGTTATCCTGCTTCGGGCAGGAATTACCGTATAATAAATTATTGCAGATATGTTATAACGGTAATTCTCTCGCAACGGGCGTTCAGGTTCATGTTGGGGTGCTCTACATGCAAGAGGATCGGCGGATTCTCGGAAAAATAAAGAGGTTGCTGCCTCTGTACCCGTTACAAAGCGGCCATTCCAAATATGAACGCAGCAATCACTGCAAATAACATGAAGAGAACGAATAAACAAAACCAGATTATAATACCCGCAACGAGATTGTATCCAAATACCGCAAATGCACGTTTAAAGAAGCTATCCGATACCAGCCAACCCTTGTAACTGTATGAATCCGTTTCGTCGCGCGACATTATTTCATATTTCATATACACCCTTATTTATCTTGCGGGGGTGAAGGCAGGTATGATCGATTCAAACGGGACTGCGCATAAAAAAAAGGGGCCCGGGGCGGGCCTCAGTGCCGGAAGTGCCGCACCCCGGTGAAAACCATCGCAACGTTCGCCCGGTTTGCCGCGTCGATGACCTCCTTATCGCGGATGGAGCCTCCCGGCTGAACGAGCGCCGTCGCGCCCGCCGCCGCCGCGACCTCGAGGGTGTCGGGAAACGGCAGGAAGGCGTCCGAGGCGACCGCCGAGCCGGCAAGAGAACTCCGGGCCTTCTTGACCGCGATCTCGGCGGACTCGACCCGGTTCATCTGCCCGGCGCCGATCCCGAGTACTGCCGTTTCGTTCGCGAAGATGATGGCGTTGCTCTTCGTGTGCTTGCAGACCTTCATGGCGAGTTCCATCGCCCGCATCTCGTGGGCGTCCGGCTCCCGCTCGGTCACGACCCGCCAGTTCTCGCGGTAGGGCTCCGTCCTCTGGACCAGAACGCCGCCGTCGATGCTCCGGATCTCGTCCTGCACGACCGGCTCCGGGAGCCGGAGCACCCGCATGTTCTCCTTGGCCTTCATGATCGTAAGCGCTTCCGGGGCGTACGACGTGGCGATCACGACCTCGACGAACGTCCCGATGAGCTCCCGGGCGACATCCGCCGTCACCTCACGGTTCAGGGCGACGATGGAGCCGTAGGCCGAGACCGGGTCGACCTCACGGGCGGCGATGTAGGTCGGAAGGAGTTCCCCGCCCGTCGCCACGCCGCAGGGGTTGTTGTGCTTGACGATGACTGCGGCGCAGTCGTCGAACTCCCGGAGCAGGCCGACCGCGGCATGGACGTCGAGGTAGTTGTTGTAGGACATCGCCTTTCCCTGGAGCGGCTGCTCCGCGGCGATGCCGGCATCTCCGTAGACCGCCGCCGCCTGGTGAGGGTTCTCGCCGTACCGGAGCGTCCGCCCGTTCCGGAACTGGAGGGTGAGGGTTTCCGGGAACGGCCGGTCGATACCGGTCAGGTAGTTCGCGATTGCGCCGTCGTATGCCGCCGTCCGGGCGAACGCCTTTGCAGCAAGAGCCTGTCGCTGTTCAGCCGAGAAACCGCCTCTCCTGACGGCGTCCGCCGCCATCCCGTAGTCGGCGCTGTCCACCACGACCGCGACGTACTTATGGTTCTTTGCCGCCGCCCGCACCATCGCGGGACCGCCGATATCGATGTACTCGATCGTCTCATCAAGCGAGAGTCCCCTGCCGCTCATCGTCTCGAAGGGGTAGAGGTTCACCACCACAAGGTCGATGGGTTCGATGCCGTGCTCCTGCATAACGGCGTCGTCGATACCCCGGCGCCCGAGGATGCCCCCGTGGATCTTCGGGTGGAGGGTCTTTACCCGCCCGTGCATCATCTCCGGCGAACCGGTGTAGGCGGAGACTTCGGTAAACGGAACCCCCGCCTGCGCGAGCGCCGCCCCGGTGCCGCCGGAACTCAGGAGACGATAATCATGCTCGACGAGCACCTTTGCAAGATCGACGATGCCGGTTTTATCCCAGACAGACAGCAGTGCCCACTTCATGGTTACATGTGAGCGGGATAAAGGGATATATATTTGGCGCCGCCTGCTCGATTGGCCATGTTTTTCCCACCGGGATACGTTGGCGTCCGGATTGCGGAGATCCCGATGCCTCACCCGTCGATCCGCGCAGCGTCGGAAGAATACTCGTGGGAGGGTTCCGGATGGGTGATTCGACCCATTAAAATGGGCGGATACCTGCGACATCAGTTAATAATATATAGAACTACATTACAATAAATAATCAAACACGAGAAACCCATCATTTTAAAAGCAGGTTAGGCGTATGAAGGAGGATACATCCGAACCAAACGAGAAGCAACAGGATCTCGCTGAAACGGCGGATGCAGCATCTCCGGCGCTTGAAGAGCTGCAAAAAGCATATGACGACCTTAATAGCCGTTATCTGCGTCTTGCGGCCGATTTCGACAACTACCGGAAGCGAATGGCCCGGGAGCTCGACGCCCGTACGGCGTTTGCCATCGAAGATTTCGCGGTGGAGTTGCTCGATGTCGTGGACAACTTCGAGCGGGCGGAGAAGGTCGAGGGCACAGGTCTCAAGGAAGGGATGGAGCAGATTAAGAAGCTCTTCCTGACCATCCTTGAGCGGCACGACATCAGACCCATCGAATGCCGCAGCCTTCCTTTCGACCCTGAACGGCACGAGGCGATAGCCTACGTTCCTTCAGATGCAAAGGAAGGCACCGTGATCGACGAGGCCGTTCGCGGATACTGTATGCAGGACAAGGTCATCAGATGCGCAAAGGTTGTCGTATCTAAAGGAAAGGAGGAATAAACACATGGTTTCGGAAAAGATTCTCGGTATCGATCTTGGAACAACCAACTCATGCATGGCAATCATGGAAGGCGGGCGGGCGACGGTCATCGCCAACGCCGAGGGCGGCAGGACCACCCCGTCCGTCGTAGCGTTCACCAAGGAAGGCGAGCGGCTGGTCGGCAACGTCGCGAAACGGCAGGCGATCACGAACCCGAACCGCACCATCCAGTCGATCAAGCGCAAGATGGGCACGAGCGAGAAGGTAACCATCGAGGGAAAGAATTACACGCCGCAGGAGATCTCCGCGATGATCCTCCAGAAATTGAAACTGGACGCGGAAGAGTACCTGGGCGAGAAGATCGCAAAGGCCGTCATCACGGTGCCCGCCTACTTCAACGACGCGCAGCGGCAGGCGACGAAGGACGCGGGAACCATCGCCGGCCTCGAGGTCCTCCGGATCATCAACGAGCCGACCGCGAGCGCCCTCGCCTACGGCATCGATAAGGAAGGCGAAGCCACGGTGCTCGTCTACGACCTCGGCGGCGGTACGTTCGATGTCTCGATCCTCCAGCTCGGCGACGGCGTCTTCGAGGTCAAGGCGACCGCCGGCAACAACCGCCTCGGCGGCGACGACTTCGACAAACTTGTCGTCGACTACCTTGCCGAGGAGTTCCGGAAGAAGGAAGGCATCGACCTCCGAAAGGACCCGGTCGCCATGCAGCGGCTGCGGGACGCGGCCGAGAACGCGAAGATCGAACTCTCCACAGTCCAGAAGACCAACATCAACCTTCCCTACATCACCACGACGGAGAGCGGGCCCAAGTTCCTGGACTTCGATCTTTCCCGTGCAAAGTTCGAGCAACTCATCGCCGACCTCGTCGAGTCGACCCTCGGCCCGGTGAAACAGGCGCTCGCCGACGCCAAACTGAGCGCCGACGACATCGACCACATACTCCTCGTCGGCGGGTCGACCCGGGTGCCGCTCGTCCAGGAGACCATAAAGAAGATCCTTAAGAAGGAGCCCGACAAAGGCATCAACCCCGACGAGTGCGTCGCCCTCGGCGCCGCCATCCAGGGCGGCGTGCTGACGGGCGAGACGAAGGATGTCCTGCTCCTCGACGTGACGCCGCTCTCGCTCGGCATTGAGACGCTCGGCGGTATCGCGACGAAACTGATCGAGCGCAACACCACCATCCCCACAAGGAAGAGCCAGATCTTCTCGACCGCCGCCGACGGCCAGACATCGGTCGAGATCCACGTGGTGCAGGGTGAGCGGGCGCTTGCGAAAGACAACTTCACCCTGGGCCGGTTCCAGCTCACCGGGATCCCGCCGGCTCCCCGCGGCATCCCGCAGATCGAGGTCGCGTTCGATATCGACGCAAACGGCATCGTCCATGTCTCGGCGAAAGACCTCGGCACCGGGAACGAGCAGTCGATCACCATCAAGCCGCAGGATTCCCGCCCCTCGGAGACCGAGATCCAGCGGATGATGGACGACGCGAAGAAGTTCGAGGAGGAGGACCGGAAGAAGCATGAGGAGATTGACCTCCGGAACAGCGCCGATACCGCCATCTTCACCGCCGAACGGGCCCTGAAAGACGCGAAGGATATGATCGATGCTGCAGAGCGGGAGAAGATCGAGGGTGCGATCGCCGACCTCAAGAAGGCACTTGAAGGGGACGATCTCGACGCCGTCAAGCAGAAGATGGACGCCCTGACCGAAGCGGTATATGCGGTCACGACGAAGATATACCAGCAGGCACAGCAGCAGGCCGCCCAGCAGCAGAAAGCGGCGGAAGGGGCGGAAAAGAAAAAGGATGATACCGTCGTTGATGCCGATTACGAAGTCAAAGACAAAGAGTGAGGGCGATGGGTCCGGACAGCTACTATGATATCCTCGGCGTCTCGCGTGACGCCGACGATAAGGAGATCAGGAAAGCCTACCGGGACCTGGCACGGAAATATCACCCCGACGTCTGCAAGGAGCCGGGGGCCGAAGAGAGGTTCAAGGGCATCAACGAAGCTTACAGCGTCCTCTCCGACCCCCAGAAACGCGCCCAGTACGACCGGATGGGACACGACGCCTACAGTAGTGCGTCCCGGGGTTCGTACTCCGGCGGAGGAGGGTTCTCCGGTGGGTTCAGCGCGGATTTCTCCGGATTCGGGGATATCTTTGATTCGTTCTTCGGCGGAGGCTTCGGGGGCAGGCAGAGTTCCGGTCCGCGCCCCGGGGCCGACCTCATGATGAAGATGCGGGTGACGCTTGAAGAGGCGGTGTTCGGGACCGAGAAAGAGATTAGCCTCGACCATATCGAGCCCTGTCCTGCGTGCGACGGTTCGGGGAGCGAGACGAAGAAGTTCGTCACCTGCCCGACCTGCGGCGGCAGCGGCCAGATGCGGCAGATGAGCCAGTCCATCTTCGGGAGTTTTGTCCGGATGACGCCCTGCACCGCCTGCGGCGGACGGGGGAAGATACCCGAGTCCCGGTGCAAGGTCTGCGGCGGCAGCGGGCACCGGCGGGCCAGGCAGACCGTGAAGGTCCATATCCCGCCGGGCGTGGACACCGGTATGCGCCTCCGGATGGAGGGCTACGGCGACGCCGGCGATTACGGTGCGCCGCCGGGGGACCTCTACATCGAGATCAGCGTCGCGCAACACCGGAAGTTTACCCGGCGCGGCGACGACCTGGAGACGACTGTCGACATCACCCCCGCCCAGGCGGCCCTGGGCTCCGAGGTGGAGGTGCAGACGATCGACGGGCGTACCGTCGCCCTCGCTATCCCGGCCGGGGTGCAGGACAACACCGGGCTGAGGATATCCGGCGAAGGGGTGCGGTGGCAGACGAAACCCGGCGATATGCTGGTGCGGGTTCACATCGTCGTGCCCACGCGCCTCTCAGACGAGGAGCGCGAACTCTACCGCCGTCTGCTTGAGATCGAAGGGAACAAACCCTCCGCGAAGGGCGCGAAGAAGGGCAAGGGATTCTTTCAGGATGTCGTCGACAAGATGAAAGAGACGGTGAAGTGAGGGGTTCCCTTACTTCAACGGTTTGCTTTTTTGAGCCCGTTGTGCTGTGAGCTCCGGTCGGGATCTGAACCCGGGTCGTCGCTCCTGCACTCCGGGTGATTACTCGATCGGGTATCAAACCTTTTTCTTCAGTTCACCGAACTGCCGGATGATCCTGGCGTTTTCCTCCTGAATGCCACTGTTTCCATCGGAAAGTTTTTGCCTGACCCCTTTTGTGATACGCCCGTGCTGCTCCTTGTAAATAGTATACAGTGTCTCGATGATTGGCGCATAGTCCCCCTCATCCACCTTCACGAGCGCGTTCAGGTAGGCCGACCGGTGTTCTAAACCCAGGTAGAGCGTTGGATAACCGGATCGTTCCAGGATTAGATTCATCAACGCTCGTCCAACCTGTCCGTTTCCATCGACGAACGGATGGATCATCTCAAATTTTGTGTGGAGTAATATGGTGAGTTCGAATGGATTCAGATGTCCTCTATTCTGCCGGTACCACCCGATGAGAGCACGCATCTCATCGGGGACGAGAAAACAGTATTCGGACACAACTAACTACCCACCGAACAACGATTTTTTCTTTTTTCGCTTTGCGCGGCGGGTAAATTTCAAGATTGTTTGTTAGACATCCCATATGGTCTATGTTCCCGTTCTGTTTATGACAAAGGTGGATCAGTTTTCATTGCTAGACGGCAAAGTTTGCATGAGGGCAAAGAAATGTTTAGGCTCACCGGTACTAAAATATTCATACCAAGACTCCAGTGTGTTTGATTGAAAAACACCTAAATGCTCAATAATTTGTTTCGCCCACAACAAAGCTCCGGTGGAACTTGCAGTAATAAGGTTGTTATCCGCTACAGATGGCTTATCTATATAGAAACTTTGCCCTTTATAACCAGGAGAAACCATTTCAAGAAATCCCGGTCCATTACTGGTATGCGGACGCTTATCCAATAGCCCAAAGTTGGCAAGCGCAGCGGTAGCCCCACAGATTGCACACACCGTAGCGCCTAAAGAGAGAAATTCGCTTGCTTTTTCGATGATAGCGCCATGCTTTGGGTCGTTCCATGTATCTGCGCCCGGTAATAGCAACATGCTTGTTTCACTCACAACAATATCATCAATTAAGCAATTGGGCACTATTGTCATCCCGCCCATTGTATTGATTGGCTCTTTAGAATAACTAACCGTTTTGAGCGATACACGTTGCTCGCCCTTTTTGAAAAATCGACCAGAATTCAGCTCCGAAATAACATACCCCAGTTCCCAGTCGGCTAAAGTATCAAGAACGTAAACATAGATTGTAAACATAAATTTCCTCCATTTTCATTGTGTTTCTAATTCGCCGCCTCTTAATAGTATGGACACAAACTCCCGCTTGGGGATTTTTCAACATGGATATTCCTCCTCTTGATTTTTTAATAATACACCAGTGAATTTTCACTGTATTTAGATTCTCGTCCCTGCAAGCGGCTTGACGATCTCCCTTGAAAACTGTCTTATGAGCCCAAGATAGGGACGGCGGTAAGATGTGTTTGCTGGAACAGTACAAAATGTAGTCTTTGCCCCCACCCCCCAGATGCGATAGCCCCCACGGTCCACTTCACGGGGCTTTTTCCTCGCACCACCTGATGTTTCCGGGAAGCCGATAGTCCACCAGGTTTCAAGTCCAACCGACCAGGGATGCAAGGTTCACAATCCCCAAGTATCCAGTCCTCGAAGAACTTCGCCCCCCCATCCTCCCGCTTTATCCCCCTCGCACCCCAATACCATGGGAATGAAGCTGCTCTTCGAACTCTCCGGCGAGCACCCCGACCTCCCGGTCGCGGAACTGGAGTGCGTGGGGACCGTGCTCGAGCGGCGGGTCCCCCAGGTCGCGGTCGCCGAGTGTCCGGACCCGGAGGCCACCGGACGCCTTGCCCTGACGCATGTGGTGATGGAGTACCTCGGAGAGTGCGAGCCCACGCGGGAGGCGTTCGCAGCCCTCCTCCGCCATCTCGCCATCCGGACCGATAAACCGTTTGCGGGCCGGGTGAAGACGGTCCAGGGGAGCGGGATGGACGCTGCGCACCTTGAACTGGAACGGCTGATCGGGAGCCTGATCGCCGGTCCGGTCTCGCTCCGTGAGCCCGTCGAAGAGTACCGTGCCGTCGTATCGGGGGACCGCTGCTACTTCGGCCGCGTCATTTTGAAGATCGACCGGGGGGCTTTCGAGGCCCGGAACCCCATGCGCCGGCCGTTCTTCCATCCCGGCGTGATGATGCCCCGGATGGCCCGCGCACTCGTGAACATCTCCCTGGTCCTGCCCGGCGAGGTGGTCTTCGACCCGTTCTGCGGTACCGGCGGCATCCTCCTTGAGGCACGGGAGGTCGGCGCCCGGGTCTTCGGGAGCGACTTCGACCCCGCAATGGTTGCCGGCTACCGGCAGAACCTCCCGGGGTCGGACGTGATGATCGCCGACGCCACGGCGGTCCCGATCTGCAACCATGCCCTCGATGCGGTCGTGACGGACCTCCCCTACGGCCAGTCGGTCCGGATCCGTGCAGAGAGCATGGACCGGCTCTACGATGGTTCGCTTGCCGAGATCCGGCGCATCCTCCGGCCCGGGAGACGCGCGGTCGTCGTCACGCATCGCGACATCGCGGCAATCGCCGCCCGCCGTTTCACCGTCCTGCAGGAGCACGAGCAGCGGGTGCACAGGAGCCTGACCCGCCGGATACTGGTGCTCTCCTGACGATGCCGGCAAGGTTACGGACCCCGGTTTTAAGTGGGGCCACGCTGAATTTTATAGGTGAATGTAAATTTTAAGCGCTACGGCCTTTACCTCATCCGGTGGCAGCTTTCGACGCCGATCCTCGCCGTCGTGCTCTACTGGCTCGCGGGTCTCGGAGCGCTCGCCGCCACCATCGTCGCAAACCTCATCGGCGGCCTCATCTTCTTCTGGGTCGACCGGTTCATCTTCACCTCCGAGACGCTCGCCGCTCAGTGGGAGGTCAAAGAGGAGGTCCGGTGCGTGGACTGCGGAACGGTCGCCCGGGGCTACCGCCTGGTCAGGGCGAAGAACTACGACAAATCGGACGACCCGGCGCCCGAGTTCCGGTGCGAGGCATGCTCGAAGAAGAAGTCGGAGGAACTCAGGAAGCGGGGCGTCGAGTGCTGAAGGGGGCGCACCCCGAAATCCCGTGTAAATCCAATAATTAACGGATTTAAAGTCTGTACAGAGTTCTCGCAACTTCCCGTCCGTCGCAAAAGAGGTGACAACGAGCACGAGATATCGCGGCCCGGTTCGTCCTTCCGGAGGTATGTACCTATGCAGCGAACCGTGGCGGCAAGTGTTCATGGCGTTCATATCGAAGTGATCTTTCTTGAACACCTCAATCCCGGCGATATACCGCAGTACATCCCTCTGCAATCTGACGGGTATCGGGATGACACCACCGCCATACCGGATCTCCTCGATGCAGTTGCGCCGAAGGACCCAAAGACATAGAGGCGGGTAGAGACGCCGATAAACATAAATAAAAGTAAATGAAAGCCTCCGCTCGTGGACAACCCCGGGTAGTCCCGGGACAAAGTAGAAGGACGGGCCCACCAAGCGACAAAACTCTGTTGAACCCTACCTGCAGCATGATACTGCAACTTCTGGAATGATGAAGGTCCGGATCATGCCTTCATGCAATGGAAAGAAACGGAGGAAGCAGAAATGAAACAAAAATCCAGGATTCGATTTTTTTCTCTGCTCATAGTGAGGTGATCCCGAAACACCTCA